>JAGVGV010000513.1 GCA_020056895.1 Deltaproteobacteria bacterium | reverse complement strand
GCTCTTCCGATCTAATCCGCGAGCGGTTCGAAGAGCTGTGGCGCCGGACCTTCGGTCTGGGGTTGATCATGAAAATTCCGTTCGTTTTGGCCCAGAACCTGGCGCCCGCGGGCACGTCCGCCGAAGCCCTGGACCAGATCCGGCCATCGGCCTTTTTCGGCCACGGGGAGGGCTGATCCATGGACATGGTGGACCTGATCAAGGACAAAGCCTTTTGGGGACAGGAATTTCTGACCTGGCTGTGGTACGTGACCGACGTGAACAATGGTCTGGTGGACTGCCCGGGATACGGCACGGTGGAAATCTGGCTGGAAAACCGGCTGGTGCTTCAATCCGGTTCGGGCAACGCCCGCCAGACGGTCACCTGCCAGGGCAAGGACCTGGATTTGGAAGAAGCCCGGACGGCGCTTCGGGAAGGCAAAAAGGTCAGCCAGATGCGGCTGAGGCTGGCCGCCGAAGCCAAGGAATGGCGGCTTTCGCTGAAGGCCGAAGGCTTGGAACTGGGGTCCGTCCGCCCGCCCGAAACCCTGGATATGGATGAAGAGGAAGCGGGCAGTCTGGCCGGACGGCTGCTGGATCGGGTGGCGGTTTTTCAGGAACTTTCCAAAATCCTGGACGTCCTGTTCAGCCGTTTCCTGGCCATTCGGCTTACCGATGCCTGGGACGCCGAAGAACGGCCGCGAATCCGGCGATGGCTCAACCCGGCGGATTGAACCGATCCGAGGCGTTTCCCCACCACGATAATCCTCTTGAGAAGGAACGGCGGCCGTGGCATGATTCACGGAAATGACCGAATGATGAAAAACAGAGGAATCCGCCCGTGAAGCTGACCGGTATGCTCCGCAACCTCTGGTTCGTGCCCTTTTTCTTCTTCAATACCGCCGTGTATGGGATGCTGTCCCTGGTGGTGAGCCTTTGGTCCGCCAAGGGCGCCCGAAAATTCGCCTGGCTCTGGGCGACCACCAACGTGAAGGTCTTAGGCGCCCAGGTTTGTATTGAAGGCGCCCAATACCTGCCGAACGACGGCGGGGGGGTGATTATCGCCTCCAATCACCGCTCGGCGGCGGACATTGCCGCGGTCCTGACGGGCCTGCCGCTGGATGTCTGCTGGGTGACCAAGATGCAGCTCTTGAAAATCCCTTTTCTGGGCTGGCACTTGAAACGGGTGCACATTCCCGTGGCTCGGGGGAAAGGCGGCAATACGGACAAGTTCCTTCAGGACGGAGCCCGGAAAATCCAGGACGGCGCGGCGGTGGTGATCTTCCCGGAAGGAACCCGGAACCGGACCGAGGAAAAACTTCTGCCCTTCCGGCGTGGAGCTTTTTTGCTGGCTCGGGCGGCGAACCGGCCCATTATCCCCCTGGCCATCGTGGGTTCTCGGGATGCCTGGCCCCTGGGGAGCCTGTTTCCGGTGGGCGGCGGCCGAGTAACCCTCCGCCTGGGCCCGCCCTTGAATCCATCCGACTACCCCGGCGAAGACCTTCAACCCATGGCCGACGCGACCCGCGAGGCGATCTTGAGGATGCTGGGGTGACGGCGGCGCAACCCATTGGTATTTTTCGAACATTGAATGGAATATCATATTGTTTGTTTGTTTATATAGTAATTTTATATGGATGTTTTTTTATTGTTATATAAATGGATTTAATAATTACCCGTTTTCCCTCGGTTGACAACCATACAAAAAAAACGGGATACTAGCCGGGAACCAACCCCATGGATTTTTCCTGGAACGGGAAAAAGCCCAAGTGAGGCGCCCCTTGATTCAACGCCGTCCCACCCGAACCATCCACGTTGGTCCCTTGGCCATTGGCGGCGGATCACCGATCGTGGTGCAGTCCATGACCAATACCGACACCCGGGACGTGGCCGCCACGTTGGCTCAGATTGAACGGCTGGCCTTGGCCGGGTGCGAAATCGTCCGGCTGGCCGTGCCGGATGAAGAAGCGGCCCGGGCGCTGGAACCCATCCGTGAACGGTCCCCCCTGCCCCTGATCGCGGACATCCATTTCGATCATCGCCTGGCCCTGATGGCCCTCGACCGAGGCGTGGACGGGTTGCGGATCAACCCCGGCAACATCGGCGGCGAAGAACCTGTCCGAAAAGTGGCCGAAGCCGCGGGCCGAAAAGGCGTGCCTATCCGCGTGGGCGTCAATTCCGGGTCCGTACATCCGGAGATTCTACAAAAATTCGGCCGGCCGTCCCCCGAAGCCATGGTCGAAAGCGCCTTGGCCGAAATCGCCCTATTGGAGCGGCTCGGCTTCAATCAGATCAAGGTATCGCTCAAATCCTCCCGAGTCCTCGACACCGTGGCCGCGTATCGGATCATGGCCGACCGGAGCGACGTGCCGCTTCACTTGGGTGTGACCGAAGCCGGGACCCTGATTTCCGGGTCGGTCAAGTCGGCTTTGGGCATCGGGCTCTTGTTGGCCGAAGGAATCGGTGATACATTACGGGTTTCCCTCACCCGGGACCCCGAGGACGAAATCCGGGTGGCGTATGAAATTCTTCGCGCCCTGGACATCCGTCATCGGGGGCCCGAAATCATTGCCTGCCCCACCTGCGGGCGATGCGAGATTGATCTTTTTTCCTTGGTGGAACAGGTGGAACGCGGACTAAGCCGGATTACCAAGCCCATCCGCGTGGCGGTGATGGGCTGCGTGGTCAACGGACCGGGGGAAGCCAGGGAAGCGGACCTGGGCGTGGCCGGCGGCCGGGGCCAGGGAATTTTGTTCAAAAACGGCCAAGTGCTGAAAAAAGTACCGGAATCCGAACTGGCCGAAGCGCTGCTCAAAGAAGCCGCTTTGATGACCGAAGGGGACCGGGACCGCTAAGGAGTGAACCAACCCATGAAATTTTCTCAACTTTTCATGCCCACCCTCCGGGAAGACCCCGCCGAAGCCGAAGTTGTCAGCCATAAACTTATGGTTCGGGCCGGTTTGATCCGCAAACTGGCTTCGGGCATTTATTCCTGGCTGCCCGTGGGCCTCCGGTCCTTGCGGAAGGTGGAAAACATCATCCGCGACGAAATGAACCGGGCCGGGGCTCAGGAAATTTTAATGCCCGCCGTGCAGCCGGGCGATATCTGGAAGGAATCCGGTCGCTGGACGGCCTACGGCAAGGAACTGCTCAGGTTCAAGGACCGTCACGACCACGAATACTGCCTGGGACCCACGCATGAGGAAGTGGTCACCGATATCATGCGGCGGGAAATCCGGTCGTACCGCGACCTGCCGGTGAATCTGTATCAGATCCAACAGAAATTCCGCGATGAAATCCGGCCTCGGTTCGGCGTGATGCGCGGCCGGGAATTCGGGATGAAGGATGCGTACAGCTTCGACAAGGACGACCCGGGCGCCGAAACCAGCTACCGGGCCATGTTCCAGGCGTATATCAACATCTTCAAGCGCTGCGGCCTTCGGTTCACTCCGGTGGAAGCGGATTCAGGGTCCATTGGCGGCAGTTTTTCCCACGAATTCATGGTGTTGGCGGAGACTGGCGAAGACGCCATCGTCCACTGCGCTTCGTGCGGATACGCGGCCAATACCGAAAAGGCCCCGTTCGTTTGTTCGGCCCAGACTCAGGCCCAGGACCTGGACGCCCCCCCGTACAGCAAGGTGCTGACCCCGGGCATGCACACCGTGGAAAAAGCAACGAAATTCCTGAATATCGAAGCCCGGGAAATGCTGAAGACCATGATCTACAAAACGGACAACGGTCCCGTGGCCGTCTTGATCCTGGGGGACCGGGAAGTCAACGCCATCAAGCTGAAAAAGGTGGTGGGCGGCGAATCGGACCCGGAACTGGCGCCGCCGTCGATGGTTCAGGAAGTCACGGGCGTACCCCTGGGGTTCATCGGACCCGTGGGTCTGAACATGCCCATGCTGGCGGACATTGGCGTTCGCGCCCTGGGCCGGGTGGCCACCGGCGGCAACGAACCGGAATACCACATCATCAACGTGGTTCCCGGCCGGGATTTTTCCGTGACCGAATACCACGATCTTTCGGCGGCCCGCCCCGGCGACCTCTGCCCCCAATGCCAGGGAACCCTGACCATCGCCCGGGGCATCGAAGTGGGCCATGTGTTCAAGCTGGGCGACAAGTATTCCAAGGCCATGGGCGCCACTTTTTTGAACGCCGAAGGCAAAAAGGACCCGATCATCATGGGCTGCTACGGCATTGGCATCGGCCGGACCGTGGCCGCGTCCATCGAACAGAATCATGACGAAAGCGGCATCATCTGGCCCATGCCCTTGGCGCCCTTCGAAGTCACCGTTCTGCCGCTTCAGGCTCAGGACCCCGAAATCATGGCCGCCGCCGAAAAGCTGTACCAGGACCTTCTGGGCCTGGGCGTGGAGGCGCTCTTGGATGACCGGGACGAACGGGCCGGCATCAAGTTCAAGGACGCCGACCTGGTGGGCATCCCCTTCCGGGTCAGTGTCAGCCGGAAATCCCTGGCCGCCGGGCAGGTGGAATTCAAGGAGCGGCGGAGTTCCGAAGTCCGGATGATTCCCCTGGCCGAGGCGGCTCAAACCCTTTTGGGTTGGAGAAACGACCAGTTGGCCCAAGCCAAGGCCTGATCTCCCCGGGGACGGACTGGGGTGTAAACCACGGGAGGAATCCCCGCCCCCACGGGGGGTGCTCCTCCCGGAGTTGAATCAATGGATGGTTCCCAAAAGGGCCGGCATGGGTCGGGCCTTTGGGATGGTCGCTCCGCCGGAGGGCTTTGCCCCGTCGAGGTTTCGCCGTGCGCCGGATTGAAGACATCGCCGAACAGATTCAATCGTACCATCCGGCCGGAGACCTGGATATGCTCCGGCGGGCGTACATTTTTTCGGCCGGCGCCCACCAGGGTCAAGTCCGGCGAAGCGGCGAACCGTATTTGAGCCACCCGTTGGAAGTATCCGGTATTCTGGCGGATTTGAAACTGGATATTCCCACCGTCACGTCCGGGCTGCTCCACGACACCGTGGAGGATACCGGGACCACCAGCGAACAGATTGAAAAAATGTTCGGCCGGGAAGTGGCCGTGATCGTGGACGGCGTAACGAAAATCAGCCAGATGCAGTTCGCCACCCACGCCGAACGTCAGGCCGAAAACATGCGCAAGATGATCCTGGCCATGGCCCTGGACATCCGCGTAATCCTGGTCAAACTGGCGGACCGGCTGCACAACATGCGGACCTTGGGGTTCCTTTCGGCCAAAAAGCAAACGGAAATCGCCGAAGAAACCATCGATATTTACGCGCCTTTGGCCAGCCGGCTGGGCATGCACAAAATCCAGTTGGAGCTGGAAGACCTGTGCCTGTTCCATCTCAATACCGATATGTACCACCAAATAAGGGATGGGATCGCCGACAAGCGGGGGGAACGGGAAAGTTTTATCCGCGAAGTCAACGAAATCATTTCCCGCAAGGTGACCGAATTCGGCATCACGTGCCGGGTGGAGGGCCGGCCCAAGCATATTTATGGAATTTACAAGAAAATCCTGCAGCAAAGCCTGACGCTGGACCAGGTGTTCGACATCGTTGGCTTTCGGATCATCGTGGACAACATCCGCGACTGTTACGCGGCCTTGGGCGTGATCCATTCCATTTTCAAGCCCATTCCCGGCCGGTTCAAGGATTACATCAACCTGCCCAAAGCCAACGGGTACCAGTCCCTCCACACCGCCGTCATCGGCCCCCGAGCCGCCCGGATGGAAGTGCAGATCCGCACCCTGGAAATGCACCAGTATTCCGAAAACGGCATCGCCGCCCATTGGCGGTACAAGGAAGGGGACAAGCTAAACGACCAGGAAACCCAGCGCTTCCAGTGGCTTCGGTCCCTCTTGGAATGGCAGCGGGACCTCAAGGACCCCACGGAATTCCTTTCCAGCGTCCGCCAGAGCCTGTTGACCGAAGACGCGTACGTATACGTGTTCACGCCCGTGGGGGATGTGCGCGAACTGCCCGCCGGAGCCACTCCGGTGGATTTCGCCTATACCGTTCACACGGAAGTGGGCCACCACTGTTCGGGCGCCAAGGTCAACGGCCAGATCGTCCCCCTGAAGTACCAGCTCCAAAACGGCGACACCATCCAGATTCTCACCAACAAAAATGGCACGCCCAGCAAGGATTGGCTGGGGTTCGTGGTCACCACCAAAGCCCGGAACCGGATCCGTCAATGGTTCAAGGTGGAGGAAAAAGAGCGGGCCACGACCCTGGGCAAGGAAATCCTGGAAAAAGAATTCCGCAAGGAACAACTAAGCTTCAAGCAGTTGACCAAGGATGGGGAACTGGACCGGGTGGCCAAAGAACTTTCCCTACCGAGCGTGGACGACCTGGTGGCGGCGGTGGGGTTCGGCCAGGTCAGCGTCCGGATGGTGGTGAACCGGCTGAAAAAGCAGGATGAACCCACTCCGCCGCCCATCGAGCGGGCCATCCTGCCCACGAAAAAGCACAAGGAAGGGATCAAGGTTCGGGGCGTGGACGACGTGTTGGTCCGTTTCGCCGGCTGCTGCACCCCCCTTCCCGGGGAAGGGATCGTGGGCTACATCACCCAAGGCCGGGGGGTGACGGTTCACTCCAGCCGGTGCAAATCCTTGATCCACATGGACGCCGAGCGGCGGATCGACGTGGAATGGGAATTCGAGGAAGGGGTGACGTACCCGGTCCGGCTGCAGGTGGTGGCCAACGATTCCACCGGCGTTCTGGCCGAACTATCCGGCGCCATCGCCGAGGCCCGAGCCAATATTTTGCAGGCCCACGCCGAATCCACAGCCGAAGGCAAGGCGGTGGACGAATTCACCATCCAGGTCCGGGACCAGGACCACCTGCGCCAAGTAATCACCAATTTAAGGAAAATCAAATCCGTGGATCGGGTGGTCCGGTTGGGTCCCCAAACCGCGGTGTGATACCTAACTCCCGGTTCGTGGATGATGACCTCAACCGGCGGACCTTCCTTTCACCAAAGCCAAATGCAAAACGAACCTTTTGCTCCAGATTGCGGTTGCCTTTAGGCATTTCCGGCCGCCTCCCCTAAGGGCAGCCGGATGGTGAAGGTGGTCCCTTCGCCCATGCGGCTGGTCACGGTAATGGCCCCGCCCAAGCGTTCCAGGATGTCGCGGGAGACCGAAAGCCCCAGGCCAGTGCCCTGGCCCGGAGGTTTGGTACTGAAAAAGGGATCGAAAATCCGGTCGCGGATATCCTGAGGAATGCCCGGGCCGTCATCCTGAATCCGGAAAAGAACGGCTTGATTCTCCCGCTCCAAGCTGATCGTCACCCGGCCCTGAGGCCCCACGGCCTGGAGGGCGTTGGTCACCACGTGGACCAGCACCTGCCGGACCTGGCCGGGATCGCTGACCAGAACCAGGGCGTCCGCCAGCGGAGCGAAGGCCACCTCCACCCCCTTGGGCATGGCCATTCTTCTTGCCAGGTCCACCACTTCGGTCATCAGTTCCACGGGGTCGAAGGGCCGCCTGGTCCAGTCGTCCCTTTTGGAAAACCTTAGCAATTGCCGGGTGATCCGGCTGGCCCGGTCCACCCCCGCTTCGATTTTTCCCAAGGCCAGGTCGAACCGTCGGAGGGATTCCGGGGCCAGGCCTTCCTGATCCAGACGGCTTCGAAGCCAGGCGGCGGCTTCGGCGATGATAGCCAAGGGGTTGTTGATTTCGTGCGCGATCCCCGAAGCCATGGTCCCCAGGGAAGCCAGCCATTCCGCTTCGCTCATCCGGTGGGCATGGCGGCTGGAAATGAAGGCCACGCCTTCCGGAACCGACTCCCGGCGGCTTCGTTCGTATGCCTGTTTGATTTTCGCGTACAAGTGATCGATGTGGACGGGTTTGGTCAGGTAATCGAAGGCCCCGGCCAGAATGCCGGCCACTCCGTCCTGAGCCGATGCCTGGCCGGTCAGGAGGATGACTTCGACTCCGGGGAAAAGGCTTCGGATCCGTTCCAGGGTGGCCAGACCGTCGGGTTCGGGCATACGAACATCCAGGACGACCACGTCGAAGCCTTCGGCGGCGATCCGGTCCAAGGCGATCCGGCCGTCCTCGGCTTCGGCCACCACCAGAGCGCGCCGAACCAGCCGCCGGGCCAAAACCTGGCGGAAGTCCGCTTCGTCGTCCACCAGAAGGACCCGAATGGTCTGGGAAGCCTCGGTCATCGCGGCGACGTGTCACCTTTCCGCGCTGGTGTTCCGG
>JAGVGV010000100.1 GCA_020056895.1 Deltaproteobacteria bacterium | reverse complement strand
GATGGAGTTCCAGTCGGAACTGGTGGTAAAATTGAGGGTGAACCGCTTCATTTTGGTCAGGATGCCTTTTTGGCTTCGAACCGCCAGCTTGACACCCGGCACGCACCGGCAGTGGGTGGCCTTGATCCCCTCTTTCAGGGCATTGATGGCCACCAAGGGTTCTTCGGAAAAAGGCGTGAACTCCATATCAGCACCCTCCCTGGAAACGCACATAAAAAAAGGAATCCCTACCGGTTCTGGCGGGTATACGCTCCCCCAAAAAAGATTCCAGTCGGGATTGGCCGTTTTCCCAAGCCGCCGCCCGGACATAATTGACCGCAAGTCCTAGAATTTTCACAAAATATCATGTAAAAGTCAATCAGTTTCTCCTTGTCCTGTATCCGTAACCGTCCTGGACGACGCCCTGGCATCACCGGTGGGCGCCGTCTGGACCGGGCCTCTCACCGGGCGAGGTTCAATTTCCTTGACAAGGGCCCGGGGTCTGTCCTATTCATTGAACATTCGGTTAATTTGAACGCAACTCATCGCCGCCCGAGGACCATGAGAAAAAACCTGAGCGCCCAGATCCGGCGCCCCGAAATCCTTGAAGCCTACTACCAGACCATCATCGAAGAAGGTCTGGAAGGCGCCTCCATCGGCAAGGTCGCCGCCCGGATGAACATCCATCCAAGCCTCATCATTCATTATTTCAAAACCAAAAACAACATGACGATCGACCTGGTGGAACTGATCATCGAAAAATTCGAAGCCCCCCACCTGCTCGATTTCACCAGCGAAACCGACCCCGCCCGGCGCCTGGACCGGCTTTTGGACGTGATTTTTTCCAAGGAATGGTCCAAATCCGTCGATATCCGGGTCTTTTTCGCTTTTTACTACCTGAGTTTCCGGGAGCCCGTGATCCGGGAACGGTTCGAAGCCATGTTCCGGCGGTTCAGGGACCATCTGGCCGCGGAATTCGAATTGGCTCATGAGCACGGCCTGATTCAAACCGACGACCGGACCGCCGCCGCCGACGCGGTGGTCACGCTGATGGAAGGCATGGAATTCCATGCCGCGTTTTTGGCGGAAGGCCGGCCCTTCGAAGCCTTCGCCGCGTTGGCCAAGGGCATGGCCTGGGATGTTCTGTTGGGCCGAGTGGCCACCGCCAGCGGGCCGCCGGGCGGCTCAGGAATGTCCATAAGTCAGGCTAACTAGGCCAAACTTATATTGAAGTTGACAGCGGGCCCCGGCCGTATTAAGGTTAGGCCTCTCCGATCGTCTTTGGGAGCGGCCTGAAGGGGAATCCAATGGCTTCCCCGGGGATCCGTTTTTCAACGATCAGGGAGCATAAAGATGACGACGCATCCCGGCACGCCATACCATGAAGGATTTCGGATGCCCGGCGAGTTCGGCCCGCACGCCGGCTGCCTGATGGCCTGGCCCCGAAAAGAAGCGGTTTTCCCCGGCCGTCTGGACCAGGCCCGACAGGCGTACGTCCAGGTGGCTCGATCCATCCATGGGTTTGAACCGGTGGTCATGATCGCCCATCCGGAAGACGCGGCCGACGCGGCCATGATGCTGGGCCCCGGCATCGAAGTCTGGCCCATCCCCATCGACGATTCCTGGGCTCGGGATACCGGCCCCACTTTCGTGTTGGATTCATCCGGCCGGGTGGGCGGCATCCAGTGGCGGTTCAACGGCTGGGGCGGTGTTTGGCCGGATTTCGATCTGGATGCCCGGTTGGCTCAAAACCTTTTGAACCGTTTGGACCTGCCCTCCTGGGCCGCGCCCGTGGTGCTGGAAGGCGGGGCCATCCACGTGGACGGCCAGGGAACGCTGATGGCCGTTCTGCCCTGCCTGCTGGACCCCCGGCGAAACCCCGGCTTCTCCCGGGAGGAAATGGAAAGGATTTTAACCGATTATCTGGGCGTAACCCGGTTCATCTGGCTGGACCACGGCCTGGACAACGATGAAACCGGGGGGCATGTGGACAACGTGGCCTGCTTTATCCGGCCCGGGGTGGTGGCGGTCCAGACCGCCCAGGACCCGGCGGACCCCAACCGCCGGACGTCCTTGGAAAACCTGGCCCGGCTCCGATCCGCCCGGGACGCGGCCGGCCGGCCCCTCGAGGTGATCGAGATCGAGCAACCGGCCCTCCGGGAAGGCAAGGACGGCCGGTTGGCTCTGTCGTACATCAACTTTTATCCCGCCAACGGCGGGGTGGTGATGCCGTCCTTTGGCGATCCCATGGACCAGGCCGCCCGGGAAACCCTGGCCCGGCTTTTCCCGGATCGCCGTCTGGTCCAGATTCCCGCTCTGGATATCCTTCACGGCGGAGGCGGAATTCATTGCATCACCCAGCAGCGTCCATTCTCAGGCCCAACGATTTCGTGAACCCTGGGGAGATCCAGGAAACGATCGCCCTACCTTATTTTTTTATGGAGTGGTGAGCAACGTGGCCGAGCAACAAGAAAAAAACCTGATCCTTAGAAGCATCACCAAGCGCTTCGGAGATGTCGAAGCCGTTCAGGATGTAACCCTGGAAGTTCGGGGCGGCGAATTTTTCACGTTGTTGGGACCGTCGGGGTGCGGCAAGACCACCCTGTTGCGAATGATCGCCGGCCTGGAGATTCCGGACAATGGCCAGGTGTTGCTGGGCGGGGACGACATTACCAACCTTCCCGCCACAAAGCGGCAGGTGAACACGGTGTTCCAAAGTTATGCCCTGTTCCCTCACCTGACCATTTTCGAAAACGTGGCCTTTGGCCTAAGGTCCCGAAAAGTCGCGAACGACGAAGTGGGCAAAAGGGTGTACCGAAGGCTGGAAATGCTCGGCATCCAGGAAATGGCCCAGCGAAAACCTCACCAGCTTTCCGGCGGCCAGAAACAGCGGGTGGCTCTGGCCCGAGCCCTGGTGAACGAACCCGACGTTTTGCTCCTGGACGAACCCATGAGCGCCCTGGACGCCAAACTGAGGGGCCAGGTGCAGGTGGAACTGAAACGGCTGCAACGAAAACTGGGTAAAACCTTCATTCTCGTCACCCACGACCAAGCCGAAGCTCTGGTCTGCAGCGACCGGGTGGCGGTAATGCGGCGAGGCAAGGTGATCCAGTACGGCACGCCGGAAGAGGTATACGACATTCCGGTGAACCGGTTCGTGGCCGAATTCCTGGGCGCGGCCAACCTGCTCACCTACCAGGTGGCCGAAGGCGGAGTTCAGACTCCGGTGGGCTTTCTTAAACTGGACCGCGACGCGCCCAAGCCCGAAGGCACCCTGGCCATCCGGCCGGAATGGATCCGCATTAGCGAAGAGGAACCGCCGGTCAACGGAGTTCGGGCCACGGTCCGCGAAACTATATACCGGGGCACCAATTTCGATGTCTGGTTCGATCCCGGCCCCATCCGAGTCCGGACCAGTTCGTACAAGCATTTCCATCCCGGCGATCAAGCCTGGCTGAAACTGGCCCCCGAGGAACTGGTGGTGCTCGATGACTGAACCCTCCCCCAAAAATATCATCTGGTACGGCGAACTGACCACCCAGGGCAGCCTGATGAAGCGGGGCCTGGGCTTCCTGTCTCCGGGCATGGTCTGGCTGTTGGTCCTTCTGGTTCTGCCGGGCCTGGTGCTGGTGGCGGTCAGCCTGATCACCCGAGGCTCATATGGTCAGTTGCTCTGGAATTTTACCTCCGAAAATTACACCCGGCTTTTGGGCTTCAGCGTGTTCGGCTGGACGGCCGACTATTTGAGAATCTTGTGGCGGTCGGTGGTGGTGGCCTTCTTCACCACCCTTTTATCCGTGGTTCTGGCCTACCCCTTGAGCTTTTTCATCGCCGCCCGGCCCGAACGGACTCGTTATTTCTGGCTGACTCTGGTGATCGTTCCCTTCTGGACGAACATGGTCATCCGCACCTACGCCTGGTTTTTGATCCTGGCCCCCGAAATGCCTCTGGCCAAGGCGGCCGGGTGGCTGGGGCTCGTTTCGGCCGGATCGCCCTTGTATCCCAGCGCCTTTGCCGTGTATTTGGGCATGATCTCCATTTTTTTGCCCTTCGTCACGCTGCCTCTGTACGCCAGCGTGGAACGGCTGGATTGGTCTCTGGTGGAAGCGGCGCAGGACCTGTATGCTTCGCGCATCCGGGTTTTTACTCAGGCCATCATCCCCCAAACCATGCCCGGCCTGTCCGTAGGCATCATTTTAACCTTCGTGCCGGCCATGGGCATGTTCGTGGTCCCGGATATGCTGGGCGGCGCAAAATACATGCTGGTGGGCAACCTGATCCAGCAGCAATTCGGCGCCAGCCGCGACTGGCCCTTTGGCGCGGCCATCAGCATGGGCCTCATGGTTCTGACCATGATCAGCCTCCAGTTGTACCGCCGTAAATTCCGGGAGGTGGAACTCGTATGAGGCGCATGCACCCGGTCATCACGTCGCTGGCTTTGGCCACCATGTTTTTCCTGTACCTGCCCCTGGCCGGAGTGGCTGTTTTTTCGGTCAATTCGGCCCGTTACGGGTTCGTTTTCCAGGAATTCACCTTTCACTGGTACGCCAAATTGTTCACCAACCAGGTGGTGCTCGAAGCCGCCTGGAACACCCTTTTGCTGGCCATGGTTTCCACGATCGCGGCCACGGTGATCGGCACCATTCTGGCCATTGGCCTGGCCCGGTTTCCCTGGGGAAAAAAGCTCGAAACCGTGCTCGACGTGATCCTTCATATTCCCGTGGTCACGCCGGACATCATTCTGGCCGCCGCCCTGGTCGTGGCCTTCGGGTTGCTCCAGTACGTAAGCTCCCTCTTCGAACCCGGGATGGTCAACATGATCCTCGGGCACATCACTTTTGAAATTTCGTTCGTAACGCTGGTGGTCCGGAGCCGTTTGGTGGCCATCGGCCGGGATGTGGAAGAGGCGGCCCGGGACCTTTTCGCCAGCAACTGGTACCTGTTGCGGCATGTCATTCTGCCGCTTCTTCTCCCCGGCATCGTGGCCGGGGCCATGCTCGCCTTCACCTTGTCCCTGGACGATTTCGTGATCAGCTTCTTCACCTTCGGCCCCAGCAGCCAAACGCTGCCCATCTATATCTTCGGCGCCGTCCGCCGAGGGGTGACTCCGGAAATCCATGCGCTCTCCACTTTGGTCATCCTGATTACCGTGATCCTGGTGGTGGGCACTGAACGTCTGACGCGAAAGAAGTAGGGTTTTGCTCACGCTCCGTCCGAAGGCAAGACCCTTGTTCATCAACCGGCAAAGGAAAGGAGATCGGGTAATGAGGAAATTGTGGCTTTTGGTCCTGGCCTTGGTTCTCGCCATGGCGCCGGCCGCCTGGGCCGCGGATGAGCTGAAACTCTTCCAATGGTCCGAGTACATGGACGAAGAGAACATGCCCAAGGAATTCACCAAGAAAACGGGCATTAATGTTCGTCTGGAAGTTTATGAAAACAATGAAGAAATGGTAGCCAAGCTTCAGGCCGGCGGCGTGAGCCAGTACGACATCGTAGTCCCATCGGACTACATCATGCCGATCCTGCTTCACGAAAAGCTGGTCATGCCTCTGGATCACGCCAAGATTCCCAACATCAAAAACCTCAAGCCCCTGTTCCGCAACACCACCTACGACCCGGGCAACAAGTTTTCCGCCGCCTGGCAGTGGGGCACGGTGGGCCTGATGTACCGCAAGGACAAGATCAAGGACGCGGATGCGGCTTCCTGGGACATTATTTTCGATCCGAAAAAGAACCCCGGCCCTTTCTACCTGATCGATTCGCCTCGGGAAATGATGGGCATCGCCCTGTTGTACCTGGGGTTTGACTTCAACAGCACCAAACCCGAGGAACTGAAGAAAGCGGCCGACCTTTTGGTGCAAACCAAGAAGCGCAAGGAATGCCTGGGCTTCAAGGGCGGCGTGGGCGGCAAGAATGACGTGGTGGCGGGTACGGCCAACGCGGCCATCGTGTATAACGGCGACGGCTTCCGGGGCGTGGCCGAAGACCCCAAGAAGATGGGCTTCCTGGTGCCTAAGCCGGGCAGCGAAATCTGGTACGATTCCATGTGCATCCCGGCCAAAGCTCCCAACGCGGACGCGGCCCACAAATGGATCAACTACATTCTGGAGCCCGAAGTGGGTGCCCAGCTTTCCAACTTCAACCGATACGCCACGCCCAATGAAGCCTCCATGCCGTTCATTACTCCGGGAGACCTGAAAGAAAACGCCATCTACCCCAACCCGGACGTGATGAATATGCTGCACTTCACCAAAGACCTGGGCAACGAGAACAAGGTGATGGACGCGGCCTGGACCCGCGCCAAATCCCAATAGCCCGTAGGGCGGGCAGCCAACACGGGGACCGGAGCGAACGTCGGACCAGGGTTTCGAAGCCCGGACGCTCCGGTCTTCCT
>JAGVGV010000349.1 GCA_020056895.1 Deltaproteobacteria bacterium | reverse complement strand
GGCTGTGCGGCATGCCTGACCATGAGCATGATGAGCGACAGCCTGCGGCCGTGCGCCTGCGAGGTGGATATCGCCGGCGTGACGGCCATGTACGCGCTGGTGTTGGCCAGCGGAAAGGCGGCGGCACTGGTGGATTGGAACAACAACTACGGAACCGACCGTGACAAGTGCGTCGCCCAGCACTGCAGCAATTACCCCAAGAGCTTCATTGGCAAGTCTGTCGAGGTCTCGACGCTGGATGTCTTGGGCACGGCCCTGGGTGCCGAGAACTGCTTTGGGGCCGTCAAGGGCAAGGCCGAGCCGGGGCCGATGACCGGCGGGGAAACCGGAGCCGCCGGCTTGGTCTGGCCCGCCTGGGCTTCGGCAAGAGACGATGGCGTTTCCGGAAGCTGGACCGACCGGGAGGAACGCCCCCCCTCCCCGGCCGCACGGTTCTGGTACAACATGCCCAGCCAAAAGGCCAAGGCGAGCAAGGCCAGAATCAAGGGAGCGGCCACCCACCAATAGTACCGTCGCCTTCGCGTGGACGGCCGATCAGCCCCCGGCGAAGGCGGTTTGGAAGCAACGGCCATCGTTGGGGGAGGCCCGTTCCGAACCTGCGCCGGTGATAGCTCGGACCGCTTGGGAATCCGGTGGGCGGCCGTAATATGAGGCGCGGTCCGGGGGCGGACGGAAGAGGAAGCCGGACCGGAGGCATCGGCTTCGGCCGTCGGGACCACCGGAGCCGGCTCCACGGTGGACAATGCGGAATCCGGGGCGGCGCCCAACTCGTCCGGTCCCTCTGGTTCCATTGACCGGGGCGGGGAGGCCGAAGCCGGGGGTTCCTCCAACCGGGAACCGGCGTTGGGCCAGGACCGGCCGGGTACATCCCGGATGACCTCACCGGCCCACCCCGTGCCCAGATCCCGGCCCACCTGATCCACCAAGCCGGCGTCCGCTTCCATCCGGTCGGCCATAAAGGCCTTCAACAGGGCCATATCGGCCACCCGGTTGATCAGCCGGGGAATACCCGAAGACAAAGCCTGGATCCGGTCCAGGGCCGCCGGAGTGAACACCCGGGTTTCCCCTCCGGCCAGGCTCAAGCGGTGGCCGATATACAGCCGTGTTTGTTCCCCGGTCAGCGGAAACAGCCGCTGGACCATGGACACCCGCTGCTTAAAGGCCACCAGGTCCGGGTGGTCCAGAAGGTCGATGAAGGCCGGCCGCCCCAGGAGCATGATCTGGATCAGCTTGTGGGTATGGGTTTCCAGGTTGGAAAGAAGCAGCAATTCCTGGCAAAGGTCCACGGTCAGGGCCTGGGCTTCATCGATGGTCAGAACCACGGTCTGGTCCGCTTCGGCTCGTTTCAGCAGACTTTCCTGAAGCGCCCGGGTTAGCAGCAAGGGGGAGTCCGGCGGCGGGTGAATGCCCAGTTCCAGGGCCACCAAGGTCAGCAGTTCCAGCGGCCGGGCGGTCAGATGAACCAGGGAAATCACTTGGGTTTTTTCCGGCAGGTATTCCAAAAGCACGTGGCTGAGCGTGGTTTTACCGCACCCCGTGGGTCCGGCCACGGCCACCATCCCCTTGCGGGACGCCACCGAATAGACCATGGCCGCCAGAGCGTCCCGGTACTGACCTTCCCTAAGGAAAAAAAACGGGTCCGGCGTGTTTTCGAACGGCGGCTTGGTCAGATGGAAATGATCCAGATACACGCTGGTTTCCCTTATTTCATCAACATGGTTCAACCGGTTGAAAAAGGACCGGGAGCGGAATCATCCACCTCCGGATGATCGGCCTGGAACCCACCCCAGCTTTTCCAGGACCACATGATAAAGGAAGGCCGGGTTCCCGTAAAGGTACCGCCGGAGCCCTCGGCTGGGATTTTGAAACAGCAGCCACAGCCATTCCGAATGGAGCCGGATGAAAATTTCGGGGCTTCGCTTCAACCATCCGGCCATGTGGCGGAAGGCGGCTCCGCAGACCATGTAAACCTTGGCGTTCAACCGGTGGTGGTTGTCCAGAATCCAACGTTCCTGCAAAGGCATGCCCAGGCCCACCCACAACACGTCCGGCGCGGCCTGGTTCAAAAGGTCCACCATGCGGTCGTTTTCCGGGCCTTCCTTGGCGAAATAGCCGTGATGAGCGCCCACCACGTTGAGCCCCGGAGCGTGCCGGACCAACTTTTCGGCCGCTTCGGCGGCCAGCCCTTCCGGCCCGCCCAACAGAAACAACCGATGCCCTTCCTTGGCCAGATAATCGGCCAAGGGCCAGGCCCAGTCCGCCCAGGTCAGGCGGCCCCCTTCGATTTTTCGGCCCAAAATTTTTCCGGCCAGCAAAATCCCCGATCCATCCACGTGAACCAGGTCGGCCTGGTTATAAAAATCCGCCAGCCAGGGGTTTTCCCGGGCCAGGTTGAAACCATGTACGTTGGCCGAAAGAACGAACCCCGGTCCGCCGGAGGCCACGATCCGGCTGATGGCCTGGTGGATTTCGTCCAAGGTGGCCGATGTTACTTTCAGCCCTAGTATGGATACATCGTGCATCGTGGTTCACCCGTTGTTGGGATCAAACCCGCCGGCCCAGGTCTTATTTGAATTCCACCAGGGACGCCAGCGCGTCGAGGTCCAGGCCGGACACGTCCACCAGGTCATCGTCCAAGGCCCGGGCGAAAATTTCCTCCTGCCCGGCGGTCCGGCCCAGCAGCCGGCCGAGCTGCTCTTTTCTCAAAAAGCGGATCAGGTCCCAGTCGTCCAGCCGTTTCTCCCGGTTCCAGGCGGCCTTTAGATACCCCCACAAAATGAACAACCCGCTGCCGTACGGCCGTTCCAGAGCCCGGTACAGCGACCGGCCCAGCACGAACAAAGGATGGGCTCGCATGGACCAGACGCAGTGGCCGTACGTTTCATGCGTCCGGCCAACGCCCTGAGCCGAACCGGTCTGCCGGAGGTGATACATCGGCAAGCGGCGGTACGACCGGGTGATCCAGCCCAGGCTCCGGGCCTTGGTTACATCCAGAATATCCCAGCCCAAAACCGGCATTTGGCCGCCGATGGCGTCGTAACAGGTTCGGCGGTACATTTTGCAGGCGCCGGGAACGTGAAAATCAGGGTACCGCTCCCTCACCCACCGGCCCCCCAGCACGCAGAAAATCTTGCCCGAAGCCACCCCCAAACGGGGTTCCCTGGCGAATTCGGCCAAAAGCTCTTCGTAATAGGACCGAGGCAGCACCAGGTCGGCGTCCATTTTCACGATGAACTCCACCTCCCGGTCCAGGTGCTCCAACCCGTGGTTGAACACGTGAACCACGTTGGCCCCCACCCTGCGGGCCTGATCGCCGGTCCGGCGAACGGGCAGGATGCTCGGGTGCTTCCGGGCCTGAGCTTCCAGAACGGGCCAGGTATCGTCCGTGGACCGATCGTCCACGATGATCCAGCGGGCCGGCGGCGCCGTTTGAGCCATCACGTGGTCGATCACCACGGGCAGGAAGCGGGCTTCGTTGTGAGCCGGAGTAATCAGCGCGTACGACGCGGTCATGACGGTTCCCTTTGATCCATCACTTGCCTGAAAAGCTCCGCCAGACGGGCGGCGTTCTTTTTCAGGTCAAACAGTTCTTCGGCCTTCACCCGGCCGGCGGCGCCCATGGCCTCCGTGCTTCCCGGGTCCCGGGCCAAAAGGGCCAGCTTGCGGGCCAGGTCCGTTTCATCTTCCGGGTGGAACAGATACCCCGTGCGGCCGTCGTCCACCATTTCCGGGATGGCCGTGATCCGGGGCGCCACCACCGCCCGCCCCCGAGCCATGGCCTCGATGAGGGTCATGGGCGTGCCTTCGCTTTTCGAAGACAACGCCAGCACGTGGCTGTCGGCCAACAACCGGCTGATGTCGTCCTCGAACCGGGGGCCCAACAAGTCAACGCGGCCGGCCAGCCCCAGTTGCCCGATCAGGCCCGCCAATTCGTCCCGGCGGGGTCCGTCCCCCACGATCCGGCAGAGTACGTCCAGACCCTGTTCGACCATCCGGCCCACGGCCCGGATCAGGATTTCATGAGCCTTCACCGGAACCAGCCGCCCCACCGACAGAATCCGGAAGGGCGGTCCGGCGGGGGGAGGCCCGGCGGGAGACCAGTTCGGGGATTCCAGATCGATCCCCAGCCGGATCACGTGGAAACGGGCCGGGTTCAACCGGGGATAAAGCCCGATCAGCCGGTCCACGTGGTATTGGCAGTTGGACGCGATGAACCGGGCGCCGGCCAGCTTTTCTTCCAGATGAGGCATGGGCGACAAAACGTCCGACCCATGGATGCTGAGGCTGTACGAAGGCCGGCCGGGCGGCAGGAACAAAGCGGTTTCGGCCGCGCCGAAGGCGAAATGGATGTGAACGTGCCCTACGCCCCGCCTTTCGAACCCCTCGTTCAAAACCGTGGCCAAAGCCAGCCGCCCCAGATGGTGGGGAATCCGGGAGATCGGCCCCAAAAAAAGCGCCCGGCCCAACCCCCGGATCAGGTCGAATGGCCGGCCGAAAACGCCGGCCAGGAACAGGGGCGCCAGTTTTTTGGCTGACGGGTACAGGTACCAGACCGTCCGGGCCAGAAACCGGTCCTCGGGGTGCATCTCCCGGTCGTCCGGCCGCTGGTTGGACACCAGCATGGGCCTCAGACCCAGGGCCTGAATGGCTCGAACTTCGCGGCGGACGAAGGTTTCCGAAAGAGCGGGAAACCGGTCCAGGTAATAGGCCAACAAAGGCAAAGGCGGCTCCGAAAAAGAATCCACGAAATGGAAGCGGTTCACGCGAAGCCGCGAGGAATCCGCTCCAGGACCAGGGGTCAGGGTTGTTTGGGCCGGGCGGCCAAACCTTCCTGCGGCTGGACTTCGGGTCCGATGGTTTGTTCGAAGCGGGACGCCCCCCGCTGGTATTTCAGGTTCAGCCGGGGCGAGCCGGAAACGCTGAACCGGGCTTCGATGTCCATATCGCCGTCGCCCTTGAAGGCGACCCCCAGCCAGCCCTCCGCTTCCAACAACCGGGCCGGAGTGGGATTGACCAGTTCGTGCCGCCCGCCTACTTCGAACAGATGAAGGAAATAATCCACCTTGGACGGCTGGGCCGGGCTGATTTCGATCCGCCACTGGCCCACCAGTTCGTTCAGGGCCTGGATCCGGTAGCTCGAGGGAAACGGCCAGTTGCGGGTTCCATTGACGAATTGCTTGCCCGGGCCGCCAATGGTTTTGATCTGGGCGTCCTTGGGCCAAAGAGTCTGGCCGATCAGCCGTCCGTGATCGTGATCGGCGCCAAAGGTTGGGCCGGCGATCCGGGGTTCGTGGCCCAGATGGAGCAGCCAGGTTTTGGAGTAGTC
>JAGVGV010000491.1 GCA_020056895.1 Deltaproteobacteria bacterium | reverse complement strand
GCCCAGGCCCGATTCCACGGTCTGGAGGTCATCCTGGATGGTTTCCGCCAGGTCCATGATGTCCATGGTGGCTTTTTCAGTCATCTGAACGATGTCTTCAAGCTGCCCCTTGGCATCCTCCAACTCGATACCGGTCTGCTTGATGTCCAGGCCATGGAAGGTGGACCCGGGAATCTCCTTGATGGATAAAGACAATTGCCTGGCCAACCGGCCGATTTCCGAATACAGCTCTTCGGATACCTCGCGGAAAAAGAAATCGCTGTCCACCTGGGGAGGGGCCGTGGGAGGAGCCTGGGGAGGAGGCGCGGGGGCCGGAACCGCCCGTTCCACCACCTTTTCCACCAAGGGAGTCAGCGAACCGCTGGTCTTGACCGTTATTTCATAAACCGCTTGTTCGGTCTTGATGCGGAAGACGCCGGAGTTGAGTTCGAGGTGTATGACAGGCAGATGCTCGGACATGAACACGGGACCTCGATCCACTTAAGATAAAACACGCCCCAGAAATTGAACCCCTACGGCGTACCGATGGGTGGCGGGGTTGTAATCGCACCGCCGAACCTCGGCGATGGCGGTAATGAGCGCTTCGGAATCCGATCCGGCTTCCACGATGTCTTCGCCCGCCAAGCGCCAACCGGTCATATGGATTTTCAGAACCAACTGCCGCCCGATCGGCTGGTCTTCCTCCGCTTCGAACAACAGTCCGCCCGCCCCGATGTTCCGGATGGTGCTGGTCCGGAACGAATCGGCGTCACCGGCGTGGGGGAAAAGCCCGTATTCCACCCGGTATTCGGTGGCCGTGCGTAGAAAACGCCTGAGTTCCGTGGTCACAAGGGTTCGCCTCACGAGCATATTCCAAATAAAATCATACCTTTTTCAAGGCCTTTCTGTCAAGATGGTTCCGGATGTCCGTTCGGTTTTCGTACCACGATGCGGGATGAGGGTCCTTTGGAGGCTTGAAGCCGGTTTTCTATTTTGATTGAACGGTCAACCAAGACTTGACCCCAACGCCCCGCCCATGTTATTTCCAGACCATGAAACCGAACGACCCACGCCGAATCGATGCCCACGCCCACGCCTGGCCCGAAGAGGACATGCCTTCGATTCGCCGTCATTCCGCCCAATACGACAGCGGCTCGCACGACCCCGGAGACAACAACTGGACCCCCTGCTTTGAGCCTCGGCTGGAAAGCCTGGTTCAAGTGGAACGGGAAGCCGGTTTTGACCGGTTCGTCCTGTTGTCCGTTTCCAGCCGCCCCGAACGCTGCCGGGAACTCACCGAGTGGGTGGCTCGGGCGGCCGAAGCTCACCCCGAAATCATCCCCTTTGGCGCTGTCCATCCGTATACCACCAGCCCGGAGGACGATCTGGACCGGATTTTGGGCCTGGGGTTGAAAGCGGTCAAACTCCATTCACTCACGCAGTTGTTCGACCCCCGCGACCCCCGGTCGGAACGGCTGTACGGCCTGTTGGCCGAAGCCGGATTGGGCTTGCTGATGGATTCCATGAGCCTCGACGGCGCGGTGGCGGCCAAGCCCAACCTTGGGCCCTTGATGGACCTGGCCCGCCAAGCCGGAGTGGAAACCCGGGCCGAAGACATCGCCCGCATCGCCAGGAACCATCCCCGGCTGCGGATCATCGCCGCCCATCTGGGCTGTTGCTATGGCTGGGACCAGGTGGAATGCCTGGCCGACCGGCGCAATGTGTCCTTTGATTTGGCTTATATTCATCCCCTTATCCCCCGGGAGCGGGTGCTGGACCTGATCCGTGGGCTAGGGCCGGACAGGATCGTCTTCGGGTCCGACGCGCCCTACCGCTGGCCGGCCGAAGCCTTGGACTGGCTGGAGAACCTGCCTCTCACCCCCGAAGAACAATCAGACATCCTGGGCGGCAATTTCCTGCGGTTCATGGGCGCGGACTAGGCCTTCTCCTGACGGGGAGCCGCTCCGGCTTTTCCCACACGTTCCCGGCAAATATTACCTAGCGAAAGCCCTCTATTTTACGTTCCCTTGGGAAAAAAACTCCGCGTTGACTCTTGGAGTGAAATGCGGAGTGAAATGGGAGTTAAACCTGAAGCAAATCTGGAACAATGTTAAAAAATGTTTGAAAATCACCCTATAGCGGGGCCAAAGGGGAAATTATTGCCGTTGCGTGAAAAACAGGGAAAAATTAACCTAAATGATAATCGGTTGATTTTATTTTAATTATTTCTCTGGTTCGTGTTTCGGCCTGACCTTGTCGGCAATCATGGCATTGGATTTGCTCGATTGGATAATCAACGGCGCCAAACTCCGGCGCTGGCAAGAACCATCCCAAGTTGTATTTGGGGCCATCCGGAACCGGATTCCAAAAACGGCCCAACCGACGAACTTCTTTTTTTTCAAAGGTGGTGTCGCCATGCGCTAAACTGCGGATGGGGAAGAATAAGAGAGCCAAACACGTTACGTGGCGGTCCCGTGTTTGGCCCTCCGCGTGAGCGGCCTGACGACACGCTCAGCACGATATGAATTTTATATTCATTTCTTAGTGTTGTCAAGGTTTCCCACCGATTCTCCCCTTCATCGACCATCAAGGATGAACGATCTTCTGGGCGCTTTTTCGCTTTCTGATCGGTGATCGGCTAAGGCTGTCATCCCTCCGAAAGCGGCGTGCCCGACGCTTGGCCTTTTCAGGCCGTCCCGGGTATCCGAAGGGTTCAACCTTCGGGAGCGCGGGCGAGGTCTTTCACGCGCCATCGTCGGCTCCGGCGTCGAAATGGTTTCGTATCCGGAACGGTCCGAGGTGTTTTCACCTTGGACGACGCCCCGGTTCGTTCATCCTCCCCGTAAACGTCGGGAACGATCCAAGCGGCTTTAAAAGCCGGCCGATCCCGAGGCGACGCATAGGTTTGTTCCCGACCGAATGGCCCGGGACGACGAACCTCAATCAAGGTTGGAACCCAGCCAGCCGTGGGAGGAGTACGATGTCGTCTGTCGATACCGTGAGCAATTTTTATTCCAGCTTGACCTCCAACACCACCTCTTCGTCCGATTCATCCACCACGGGGTCCGGGATCAGCCTGGATTCGGTGGACTATCTTAGCCTGTTCCTGACTCAGCTTCAAAACCAGGACCCCCTGGACCCGATGGACACCAAGGACATGAGCAGCCAGCTTTGCCAATACAGCCAACTCGAGGCCACGCAGGAGACGAACGAATATTTACTTCAACAAATTCAGTATCTTCAGGCTATCGGAAACACTCAGGCCATCGGGTTGATCGGTAAAACCGTGGCGGTGGAAGGGAACGAGATCGGCAAAAGCGGGGACGAGATCAGCGGTTTGATGATCAATTCGGAATCGGATTTGGCTTCGGCCACCGTCACCGTATACGACGCCGACGGGAACAAGGTGAAAAGCTGGACGGAAACCAATCTTTCCGCCGGTCGGACCGAACTGACCTGGGACGGGACCAATGACGCCGGTCAGGAAGTGGCGGACGGGACCTATACCTACCAGGTGACGGCCGCGGATTCCGATGGGGCCAGCGTGGACGTGACCGCTTACACCACGCACGAAGTGACCGCGTCCACTTTTCTGGATGGCACCAACAAGTTGGTGATGGCCGACGGTCTCGAGATTCCCTTCGCCAACGTCGGCATGGTCTGGTCGTCCTAAACCCTGATCGGCCCGGGAACCTCCTTTTCACCGATTGGCCTTGGAGCCGGAGGAGAAAACAAGATGATCAATTCCCTATATATCGCCGTTACGGGTATGTCCGCTTTTTCCAATCAGATCGGCGTTTGCGGCAACAACGTGGCCAACATGGAAACCACCGGGTACAAGGCCAGTTCCGTTTCCTTCGCCGATATGCTGGCCGAATCGGTGTATCGATCCGGGGGGAGCAACGCGGGGTGCGGGGTCACGGTTCAGTCGGTTTCCGAAAGCTGGACCCAAGGCACCATTACCGATGCCGCCACGGATACCTCCCTGGCCATCAACGGCCGGGGTATGTTCGTGGTCAAGAACCCCAATACCGGCCAGCAGTATTACACGCGGGACGGCTCCTTCGAATTCGATAAGACCGGCCGCCTGGTCTACAACGATACGATGTTGGTCCAAGGGTACTCGTTGGACGAAAGCGGGAACGTGGGCGCCCTGGGGTCCATAACCGTGTCCGCGGCCGTTGCTCCGCCCAAGGCGTCCACCGAATTTTCGCTCACGTTCAACCTGGATTCCGGGGAAGAAACGGCCGGCGCCTTTGAAACCACCATCGATGTGTACGATTCCCTGGGCAACGACATCCCGGTGACCATCGAATACACCAAGTCGGCCACGGCCAACGAATGGACCTGGACGGCTTCGATCCCCAGCGAATACGGATCGGTGAGCGCCGGCGGGTCGGGCACGCTGACCTTCGATACTTCGGGCGCGTTGACCACCGGAACCGACCCTTCGCTGACCCTTACCCTGACCAACGGCGCGGCTTCCCAGACCTTGACCTGGGATATGTATGACGATACCGGCGCGGCCACCGGTGACATCACCCAACAAGCTTTGGATTCCACTCTGACCGCCAGCGAGCAGGACGGATACGCCGCCGGCGACCTGACGTCCATCGAAATCGACGACGAAGGCCAGGTGGTCTGCACCTATTCCAACGGAGTCACCCGGACGCCTTACGTCATCGCGTTGGCGGATTTTCCCAACTACAACGGTTTGAACAAAACGGACGGGAACCTGTACGCCGCCACCAATCAGTCCGGTCAAGCGGTTTTCGGGCGGCCGGATCGGGGACGGATGGGTTCGGTTTGCGGGGCCAGCACCGAAGCATCCAATGTGGACCTTTCCACGGAAATGACCAAGCTGATCACCTCCCAAACCGCGTACCAGGCCTGCTCCAAGGCGTTTTCGGTGACTAACGAGCTTTTGCAGGTGCTCGTGAATATGAAGTAAGGGCCGGAAACGAAGGAAGGGAAGGGACCATTCCATGACCGCCACGTCGTCCATCGTGAATGCCGCCTTGAGCGGGATGAGGTCGTATCAGGCCGCCATCGCCGTAACCGGAGCCAACATCGCCAATGTGAACACCGAAGGGTATTCCCGCCAGGTGGTGGTCATTCAGGCCCGAACCTTACAAAGCTCGGGCGGCTCTCAGGTTTTATCCGGCTCCCAGATGACCGCGGCTCAGCGGGCGGTCGATGCTTTTGGCTTCGCCCAGTTGCTCAAAGCCAACCAGGCGGCGGGCCGCTGGGAAACAGAGGCCAATTACCTGGCGGCCGTCGAGGCTCTGGTCGATGAATCCGAAGATTCCGGCCTGAGCAATGCCTTGGATGAATTTTGGAATCAATGGGACAACCTGGTCGACAATCCTTCCGGGTATGCCGAACGGGCCGCCGTGATCGAGGCCGCCCAGGAACTGGCGGAAGAATTCAATCAACTGGCCGGAGGTTTGAAGGATGTCCAAACCCAAATCGATCAGGACGTCGCCTCTTCGGTAAATGATGTCAACGACCTGACCCGCCGGATCGCGGACCTGAACGCCCAGCTCGTGAAAGCCGGAGCCATGGGCGACAACACCAACACCATCGAGGATTCCATCGACGAACTGACGAACCAGCTTTCTTCCCTGGTGAGCATCCAAACGCACAAAAACGACCAGGGCCAAACGTGCATCCAGTTGGCCGGCGGCCAGCCGTTGGTCAACGGAAGCCGGTCCTGGTCCTTGGGAACCGAAGTCAATGCCTCGACGGGCCGGTTGGATGTCACCTGGGCCGACGGTTCCGGGACCGCCAAGGTGGTGAACGGGTCCATCCGCGGCGGGACTCTGGGCGGCTGCCTGGCGGTTCGGGACGACTTGATCGCCGGGTACCTGGATTCGTTGGACGATCTGGCCTCGACCCTCATAAACCAGGTGAACAGTCTCCTCACGGCGGGGTACGACCAGAACGGCCAGGCCGGTCTGGCCCTGTTCACCGGTACGGGGGCTCTGGACATGGCCGTCAACCAGACCGTGGCGGCGGACCCCACGTTGATCGCCGCTTCGGATTCGGCGGCCGGTGCTCCCGGGGATGGTTCCGCGGCCGAGGCCATCGCCGACCTTAGAGCCTCGAAACTCATGAGTGGAGGAACCGCCACCATCGAGGAAGCCTATAGCGCCCTGGTCAGCGGGATCGGATCGGACGTTGGGGCCGCCGAAGACGAACAGGACCAGCAACAAAGCCTGGCCCTCTTTTACCGGAACTATCTGGAATCCATCACCGGGGTTGAATCAGACGAAGAAAGCGCCAACCTGGTGCTGTTTCAGGAAGCGTACGAGGCTTCGGCCAAGGTGATGTCGGTGCTTCAGGAAATTTTGCAAACACTCGTCGAGCTCTAGCCGTCTGGTCCGGCTCGGTCCGGACTTATAGGAGCCCGCCCATGCGCGTTACCCGGAACATGATGGTGGCCGACATTCAATACTGGCTCGCCCGGCGGTCCGAAGACCTGGCTCGGGCCGAAACCGTGAACGCTTCCGGTAAAAAGGTGACCCGGCCATCGGATGACCCACTGGCTGCCAGCCGGATTCTGACGGACCGGGCCCGCATTTCCCAATATGGCCTGATTCGTAGCCAGATCGATCAGGCTCAGAAATATATCGAGGCCGGAACCACGGTCATGGAAAGCGTGTACGACTTCCTGGATCAGGCCAAGGACATCGTTCTGGACCAATCCAGCGGCGATTCCAGCACCCGCGAAACCATGACCGCCCAGTTTTCCAAACTCTTCGATCAGATGGTGGACCTGGCCAACACCGAGTATGGAGGCTCCTTTTTGTTCAGCGGCGCCCAGACCAGTACGCGGCCTTATGCCAACGAATCCACGGTGGCGGGTGGAACGGCTGGGGACATTGTTTTCGACCTGGCCGAAGCGGCGGCCGATGTCCAGATCACCATCACCGACGGTTCCGGAGCCACGGTCCGGACGCTGACGGTTTCCGGTGGCGCGGCCGGGACCAACACCGCGGCCTGGGACGGCCTGGACGACGGCGGCGCGGCGGTGGCGGATGGCAAGTACACCTTTACCATCGAGGCCCAGGATTCATCCGGCCAGCCCGTGGGGTCCTATCCCACGTACCGGGGGGGATCGGCCGGCAAGGTGGCGACCATCGGCCAAAGCGAAAGATTGTCCATCAACAATGACGGTGCATCCATTTTCGGTTCGGTGTTCCAGGCCGTCAGCCAGGCTCTGGCTTCCTTGGAAGCCAGCCCCTTTAGCGCGTCGGACTTGGCCGCCTGGTCGGACGATCTGACGGATGCCCTTTCAGGCCTTACTCGGGAAATGACCGACTGGAGCATGGCCAACCAACGGTTGGAAGCGGCCGCCGACCGGATCGATTCCATGACTCAGATCCATACCGACAAGGTGGCCGCCGAGGAAAACGCGGACGAGACCGAAGCCGCGCTCACGGTGCAAACCCTGGCCACCGCGTACGAAATCACTCT
>JAGVGV010000692.1 GCA_020056895.1 Deltaproteobacteria bacterium | reverse complement strand
TTGCGGCCATTATTTCCGATGGCGGCGTCCAAGTCAATGGATCCCGAAAAAAGCGGCTCGTTTGATACGGGATCCCGGTGGGGACGCGGAACCGCCGTGGCCGGGCGATAAAAAACCAAAACCAACCGGATTCAACCGCGCCCGAGGCCCTCCCTCCTGAACGCACCGTCAAAAAAAAGAAAAACCTCGTTGGCCCTGAGAAATCAGGGTGATATGATGTTTTCCGGCGAAATGGGCCTGAACCGCGTCGAGGATGAAATCGAAAGCCGAGCGACCTTGAGTGGCGCAGGTGGCGATGACCGTCCAGATGCGTTCGCACCACACTATTCCTCAAACGCCCCGCAAAAAAGAAGGGTTACATCTCTCTGGAAAAAGGCGTTGACTTTGGCCGGCCAGGGCGGTCATTACTATGTACCGATCTGAAGAGGCGTATTTGAAAGCGTGGACCGGAACCGTCCGGGCGATGGTTTTTGGGGCAGAGGAGAATCCGTGATGATCCAGGCCGTGATACGCGATGTGGTGGCCGGCCACAACCTGGCGCCGGAAGCCATGCGGGACGTAATGGAAGCCGTTTTGGCCGGTCGGGTTCGGCCCAGCCAGTTGGCCGCGCTGTTGGTGGCCTTGAGAATGAAAGGCGAAACGGCCGAAGAGATCGCGGCCGCGGCCGAAGTGCTTCGAGCCCACGGCCCCCGGATCCGGATGCCCGAAGGCGCGGTGGTGCTGGACCGCGACGAGATCAACCTGGACGAGGAAACCGTGCTGAAGGCCTGCGGCCTGAACGAAGCCCGAACCCGGACCCGGACCTTCAACATTTCCACGGCCACGGCGCTGGTGGTGGCCGGCGGAGGCGTTCCGGTGGCCAAAAGCGGCGCCCGGTCCGAATCCACGTTTTGCGGGAGCGCCAACGTGGTCCAATCGCTGGGTATCGGGCTGGATCTGACCGCCACCGAAGTTGAACGGTGCATCGGCGAAGTGGGCCTTGGGTTTTTATACGCCCACCTGTTCCATACTCCGCTTGCCGCCGCGGCCCGGGTACGCGAAGAGATCGGGCTGCGAACCCTGTTTAACCTGACCGGGCCCCTGACCAACCCGGCCGGGAGCACCCGCCAGGTGCTGGGCGTGTACCTGCCGGAACGAACCGGGCTGATGGCCCAGGCGCTCAAGCTGTTGGGCTGCCGCCAAGCCTTGGTGGTATACGGGCTGGATACCCTGGACGAAATGAGCATCACCGGGCCCACCCGGGTGGAGCATCTCAAGGACGGGCACATATCCCAGTACGATCTCCTGCCCGAAGACGTGGGGCTCCGGCGAGCCGGTCCGGCGGACATCGGCGGCGGGGACGCCGAGCGGAACGCGGTGATTATCAAGGAAATTCTTGGCGGCGCCCCCGGTCCCCGAAGGGATGTGGTCCGGTTGAACGCGGCGGCCGCCTTTTTGGTGGCCGGCAAAGCCCGGGATTGGAAGGACGGCCTGGAGATGGCCCAGGAATCCATCGATTCGGGCCGCGCTCGGGAAAAGCTGAACCAAATCGTGGCCTTTTCCGCTCGATGCGGCGTGTATCAGCACAAAGACGTCAGTTGACGCCCGGTTTTTGGGCCGTATCCATCTCCACCTCCCGTGAAGCGAAGGAAAATATGAATCAACCGCCCGCGACTCCGGAATATTTCCCCGGCCCCGCCGAGGCCGTGGCCGTATTGGAAGAACTGAAAAGACTCCTGGGCAACGTATATGCCGACCTGGACGTGAACCGGGAAAGAATCCGCCGGCTGGTCACTCAAGCCCGGCAGCTGGTGGAAACCACGAACGATTGGCCCGGAGGAACATCGGCCTCCCAGGAATATCTGACCAGCCTGGACGGCCTTGAAAAAAAACTGAACCAGATGCTGGACCTGAAAAAGCTTAAAGACGAGGGTTTGGTCCGGGCGGTCAAACTCTGATATCCCCAAAGCCGGGATCCCGGCCCAGGATTCCCCCGGGAACGGTTTGCTTATGCCTATAAATGGAGCCTCGACCGGTTCCCCCTGATCGATGAAGGATTGGAGCCTCTTTCGGATCCATCCGATATAATTATATAGAGACCCCGGTTGTATGGATGCCCCCCGGGGAGGAGCTAGAACCGTGTTTCCGATTTCGTGGTTCTTCCCGTACCCACGCCCGTTGGCGGACGTGGACCGGCAGTTTTTATCCGGCCTGAAACGGTCTTTTTCCAACACCGAAAGTACGCTTGCCTGGAGCGACCTTTGGCCCGTGCTCCTTTTGGCCGCGTTGCTGTTGCTAATTGTATTCCTTTTTTGGCTGGCTTTTCGGCCCAAACCCAGCTCCCTGGGCGGAGTGGAGCCCGAAGAAACCGTGGAAGAGCCCGAGCAGGTGGAGGAAATCATCCGGCGTTCGGTGGACCTTCGAGCGGTATATGACGTGGAAATCCAGGACCCGGCGTACAAGGAAACTTATCGTGGTCCGATTTTGGGAGTGGGTCCTGGCGGCGCTATTGAAATGGAGATGGGTAAATACACCGATCTGAATCTCGACTTCGTGAACCGCCCGGCTCGGGTGGCTTTTCGGATGTCCCGCCGAGGGCGCCAGTTTTTTTTTCAGTTCGAAACCCAGACCCTGGGAGTGGGTTTGGCCAGCCTGGGCCGCCGTAAGGAGCGAGGCCTGCGGTTGAGGATGCCCCAACGGTTGGTTGTGGGCCAGAAAAGAAGGCACCTGCGGGTAGAACCCACGGGATCGCTCCGGTTCAAGGTCCATTTGATGGCGCCCGAAAGCACCGTCGAACCCATTCCCCTGAACCATTTTCGGAAGATCCACGAAACCGAGGTCATGGACCTGAGTACGGGGGGCATGCAGGTCAAAATCACGGCTCGGTCCGGGGAGATCAAGGTCCGGCCGGGCCGGCCGGTCCATGTTTATTTCAAGCTGCCGGTGGCCGACCTGGATGAACCCGGGCTGGTCAGCGAACAATTTCTGCTGGCCGAAGTGGTTTCGGTGGATCGGCGGGATCCCGGTCGGCGGGTTTTTTCCAGGGCCATGGACGACAGAACTCCGGCCCCGCACCTGATCCGGCTCCGGTTCACGGGCGTGGGGGAGATAAAGCGGCCGGAAAAGGTGGTTTTTTTCCGGCGGGCCACTCCGGTGTCGTTCAACGCCATTTCCCGCTGGCTCCAGGCGTACCAGCGGCGGTTGATCCAACTGGAAAAAGGCACCTTCCGCCGGCCCGATCGGCCCCAGAATATTTATCCCCGCAAGGAATGGAATATCGAATGCAAGTACCCCGGCCGGCCGCCGGGACGCGAAGGCAAATAAGGCCGCTTCCGTCGGAGTGACCGGCCGGCCCGGGTCCGTTCGGACAAGCGCTTCCGGCCCGGCCACGAGCCGTCCATCTCCTTCCTTCCCGCCAGGGCGGCTCTTTCGGATTGATCCCGGCCCCTGTTTGGGAGTATTCCATAGTCCATCAGCAGGACGAAAGGGGAG
>JAGVGV010000680.1 GCA_020056895.1 Deltaproteobacteria bacterium | reverse complement strand
CGGACCACCGAGCTGGCCGCCCAGGCCGACCGGCGAGACCCCGGCGGAGCCTGACCCGCCGGAACGTCATAACGGGAAAAGGGTATATGCGAACTTCCCTCAATACCTCCAGCGTGGGCCTTCTGATCACCGGCGTGTTCGCTTCCGGATTGTACATGATCCTGGAAGCGGTGGACCCCCATGGCATCTCCGTCACGGCCTGGCTCAACATCGGCATCATTTTGTCCGTAAGCATTTTGTCCCAGGTGCTCATCAACCGGGCCGAACGGGCCAAGCTGGACCTCGAGGTCATCAATCAGACCCTCGAAGAGAAAGTCCGGGAACGGACGGCGGCTCTTGAAGAGGCCAACAAGCTTTTGGGCGAGGAAGTGGCCATCCGCACGTTGACCGAGGAATTCCTTCGTGAATCCGAAGACAAATACCGGGCCATTTTCGAAAACACGGGCACGGCCACCATCATCATCAACGAAGACAAGACCATCGGCTTGGCCAACAACGAATTCGTATCCCTTTCCGGGTATTCGGTGGACGAACTGACCGGATCGCGGTATTGGACCGATTTTTTCACGGAAGAAGCGGTGCATCGGATTCTGGAATACCACCGCCAGAGCTTCACCGACGCCGAGGCCTCCCTCCGGAATCTGGAAAGCGTGTTCATCGACCGGGGCAACCGCGAGCGGCCCGTGCTGCTTACCGTGGCCCGAATCAAGGGCACGGACCAGTGCCTGGCGTCCATTTCCGATATTTCTCCGCTCAGGGAGGCTCAGGCCCAGATCGAAGCCCGGGACCGCGAAGTTGCGGCTCGGAGCACCACCGTGGTCCGGAGGGGTCGGGGCGAAGGAACGGAGCCGGCGGGCGAGGAAAGCACGCTTCGGGCGGCCATGGCCCGGCACGGCATCGTTACGTATTATCAACCGTTTATCAGGTGCGTCACCAAGAAGATCGTCGGCTTTGAAGCCCTGGCCCGGTGGAAACACCCCCACGAGGGCGTGGTGTCGCCGGAGCTGTTCCTGGCCAAGGCCGAAGAAACCGGCATCCTGGCGGACCTGGACCGCCAGGTGCTGAACCAGGCTTGCCGCCAGATTCGCAAATGGCAGGACCTGGCCCGGACCGCCGAGCCGCTGGTGATGTCGGTCAACGTTTCCCCGGCGCTCATGACGGCGGCGGGATTCGACCGGGAACTCATGGATATGTTGGTGGAATCCAGCGTCGAACCGGCCAGCCTGATTCTGGAAGTGAGAACCCAGGTGTTGGATGGCCCGGCCCAGGGGATTTACGAAGCCATGGAACGATTGGCCCGGGTGGGCGTTCGGCTTCACTTGGACAACTGCATGGTCCCGCCGCCCAACGGCCGGCTGACTTCATTGCCGGTCGAATCGATCAAGATCGGCCGTGATTTGGTAACCCGCATGGCCGCGGTCAACGACGAAGCCCACCGTCTGGTGGCCCAGATCGTGTCCAAATGCCTGTCCGGCGGCAAGCAGGTGATCGCCGTGGGGGTGGAAACCGTGGCCCAGCATGTCATGCTTTCCGATCTTAAATGCCCCTTCGCCCAAGGGTTTTTGTACGGCAAGCCCATGGAGCGTCAGGTGATCGACCGGGTTATCGAAGGCCGGAAAAAGGGCGCCAAGTAGGGTCCCCCGACGTTCACTGAACGCCGGCGGGGGCCTGGCGCGGGGGGCGGCGGACATCATGATGTGGATACTCCACGGTTGGAAACCCAAGGGGCGCGGGACTCGAAGGGGGCGTCCCTTCCGGCTCCAGGGTGGACCTTGGTCCTGTTTTTAAGCGATTAACGGACGAAAACCTTTCAAGGATGGCCTGAATCCGGACCCAAGGGACCGGTCCCGGGGATGGATCGGTGGCTCAGGGACGACCATAAGCCGCTCCAAATATGGGGCAGGGGATGGAACGGATGAACGGGGATACGCGGCGGGATTGGGCCGAACAGGTGGCCGCGCTGAAAAAGGAACTGGAGATCGGTCGGAAGTGGTCCGAAACCACGGCCCGGCTGGTCGCCGAAAAATATACCCGCATGGAAACCCTGATCGGCGAACTGGAAGCGGGCCTGGGCCAGGAAATCCAGGCCCTCCGGCTGGGCGGCGAGCACCTGACCGGGGCGTTGGAAAAGGCCGAAGCATCGGAGCGGGCCGCCCTGCGGATCCGGGATCGGCGCCAAACCGTAACCCGGCTGCTCATCCAACTGGGGCACGATCTTCGGACTCAGTTGGCCGTGCTGATCGGCCAGACGGAAAACATGCAAGCCACGGGCCTGACCCGTGAACAGGCCGATTTGGCCCAAAGCATGCTCTCGGCCGGGGAACAGCTTCAATCCATCGTCACCGCTCTGATCGATTTTACCTTCATGGAATCCGACGATCTGGAACTGGAATCCATCACCTTCGACCTGGGCGACTTGGTGGAGGAAGTGGTCCGGCTGGCCTCGTACCACGCCCACGCCAAAGGCCTGGAACTCAGCGGCCACGTGGCTTCCGAAGTGGGCCACGGAGTCAAGGGCGACCGGACCCGGACCCGGTTCCTCCTGGCCGGCTTGGCCGAACTGGCCGTTCACCACGCGGATGAAGGCGAAGTGGCGTTGAAAGTGGAACCCGAAACCGGGCCGGACGGCCGGAACGGAGCCCGTTTTCAGGTGGCGTTTACCGGGCCGGCCCCATCGGCCGACCGGCTGAACGAATACCTGACGGGTTTGGCGTCCTCGGACGTGGAACCGCCCAAGGAATACAGCGACGTCGGCCTGAGCCTGGCCATGCGGGGCCGGGTGGCCTGGACTCTTGGGGGATCCATCCAGGCCGAAGCCACTTCGGACAAGGGACGGGTGTTCCGGTTGTGGCTGCCCTATGAACAGGGCGAGGCGTCCGCCATGGGGTACCGGCCCGATCTTTCCGGGCTGAAAGACCTGGCGGTGCTGGTGGTGGACGACAACGCCACCAACCGATTGATTTTCAACGAATATTTTACCATGTGGGGGGCCCGGGTAACCGAAGCCGACACCGAAGCCGGAGCCTGGGCCGCATTGGAAGCCGCCGTCCGACGGAACGAACCCTTCCGCTTGGTGTTGGTGGACTTTCGGAAACCCGAAATCGATGGGCTCCGGCTGGCCGGGCGGTTGAAGGAACTGAACGGGACCCCGCCTCCGGTCATCATGATGTTCCATGCCCACGACGGCGCCGGCGGACGGTTGGCCGCGCGGGAGGCCGGAGTGGACCATCACCTGGTCAAACCCGTCAAAAGGGCCGAGCTGTTGGCCGAGACCCTGAATGTTTTAACCCCCAAAGCCGGCGGGAACGATACGGGCCAAACCCATTTGGAGGCCGGCGCCGGAGTGTTGCCGCCGCTGAGAATCCTCCTGGCGGAGGACTACGAGCCCAACCGGAACGTGATCCAGCGGTTCCTGAGCCGGACTCCGGTCACCCTGGACGCCGTGACCAACGGCCAGGAAGCCCTGGCCCGGTTCCGCCCGGGTAAATACAACGTGATTCTCCTGGATACCCAGATGCCGGTGATGGACGGCCTGGAAACCACGCGGCGGATCCGGGAGATGGAACTGAAAATGGACCGGCCCCAAACCCCCATCATCGCCCTGTCGGCGCATGTGCCGCCGGACTACCAGGCCCAGTGCCGCGAAGCCGGGTGCACCGACTTTTTAAGCAAACCCATCCGCAAAAAAGAACTCCTGTCCGCCCTGTGGCGGTGCGTTCTGGAGGGCGGACATACTCTTATCTCCTCCAGCTACGCCATAGGCGCTCCCGAAGCCGAAACCGGAAAAGCCCTGGTGGAAAACGTGATCACCGTGGATGAAGCCCTCCGGGACGTGACCGTGGAATTCATCCGGGCTCTTCGGCAGCAGTGCCACCACCTGGTGAACGCGCTCAAGAAAAAGGATTTCGATACCGTTCTGACCGTGGCCAAGGACATGAAGGAAGCCGGCCGGGGGTACGATCTGGAATTCGTGACCGAAGCCGGTATCGACCTGGGCCGTCTGGTCCAGGAAAAGAAGCCCCGGGCCATCTTTGAACGGACCAAGAAGCTGTATGATTTCATCAAGAACGCCAGCGTCGAGGCCCGCCGGTCCAAAACCGGACCGGGGTTGGGACCCGAACCCATCGTGGTGGCGGTGGATGAAGAACTGGCCGGGGTGATCGACGATTACCTGCAGGCGGTTAAAAGGGACGTCGTGGCCATGGGTTTGGCTTTTTCCCAAAACGAACTGGAAAAAGTGTACCTGATCGCCCACGATCTCAAGGGTTCCGGCAGCGCCTATGGCCTGGAAAAAGTGACCGAAATCGGCGGGTACATCTGCTCGTTGGTCCGGAACAATCTCCGGGCGCCCATCGCCGGCCAGATCGAACAATTGGGCGCGTATATCAACAGCGTGGTGGTGACGTCCCGTTGATGGTTCGGGGGATTGGTCGGGGCTCCCCCCCGCCACGCTTCCGGTATTACGCCCTCAAGGTGACCTCGCCGGCCTCCACCGGCACCCGGCCCTGGTGGTCCGTTTCCACGATCAACCGGCCTCGTTCGTCCACGTCCGCGGCCCGGCCGAAAAGGCGGTGATCGCCGGATGTTACCTGTACTTCAGCCCCCAGGGTCGAACAGCGGGTTCGGTAATCGGCCAGCAGCGCCGCCTGACGGCCGCTCAAAAGATCCTCGTACCGCCGTTCCAGGCCGCCCAGCAGATCGGCCAGAATCCGGTTCCGATCCCATTCCCGGCCCGTGGCCACGTATAAGGATCCGGCCTTGGAGCCCAGGTCCGGCGGCCAGTCCT
>JAGVGV010000543.1 GCA_020056895.1 Deltaproteobacteria bacterium | reverse complement strand
GCCGGCGGCCAGGCCGGCCTTGGCCGCCCGGCCCTGAACCAGCCACTGCCAGGCGATGGTCACTAGGCCGAAAAGTTCCAGGTACAGCGACGCATCGGCCAGAAAGACTTCCACGTCGCCGGTCATGGCCTTTTTCACCAGCGCCCCGGTTACCGATTCCAAGAGCTTCCGGGCGTCATCCAGCCGGGTTCCGTATGGCGCCAGTTCCGGGTCCTTGGCCGCTTTTTGGATTTCCTGGGCCAACCGGGTCATGAATACGGCCATGGCCCGGCCGTTTTCCATCACCACCTTGCGGCCCAAAAGGTCCATGCCCTGGATGCCGGTTGTGCCTTCGTGGATGGGATGGATGCGGATGTCGCGGTAGTGCTGTTCCAGCGGGAATTCTTCGGTATACCCATACCCGCCTAAAATCTGCAGCCCCGCGCTCACGGACTGAATCCCCATTTCCGAAGGAAACGTTTTGGCGATGGGGGTCAGCAGATCCAACAAGAGGGCGCTTTCCTTTTGCTCGTCCCCCTGCCCGTGCCGGGCCAGGTCCTGAAGCCGGCAGCAGAAAAGCAGAAGTGACAATGACCCTTCCACCACCGACCGTTGGAACAGCAAGAGCCGCCGGATATCGGCATGGCGAAGAATGGGCACCTGAGGGCTGGTGGGGTCCTTGGCGGTGATGGGCCGGCCCTGGGGGCGTTCGCGGGCGTATTCGAGCGCCGCGAAGTACGCCGCCGAAGCGATGGACGCGGCCTGCATGCCCACGCCGATCCGGGCTTCGTTCATCATTTGGAACATATACGAAAGACCCTTGTGCGGCTGGCCCACCAGATAGCCCCGGCAGTCGCCGGCGTCGCCAAACACCAAATGCGTAATAGGACAGCCCCGGTACCCCATTTTGTGGAACACGCCGGCCGTGGTCACGTCGTTGGCCGCCAAACCGCCGGCTTCGGGCCGCTTTTTGGGCACAACGAACAGGCTGATGCCCTTGACCCCCGGAGGGCCTCCGGGAATTTTGGCCAGAAGCAGATGAACCACGTTGTCCACGGCGTCGTGGTCGCCGGCGGAAATGAAAATCTTCTGGCCCTTCATGAGGTAATAGCCCTGGTCCGTGGGTTCGGCCACGGTGGCCAGATCGGTCAATGAGCTTCCGGCCTGGGGTTCCGTCAGGGCCATGGTCCCCTGCCAGGCTCCGGAAAACATGGAGGGCAGGTAGGCGTGCTTCAGTTCATCGGACCCGAAGGTTTCAATCAGGTCCGCCGCGCCGGAAGTGAGGAAGGGGTACGCGCCGGCGGAAAAGTTGCCCGCGCCCCAGATAAAGGCGGCCGCGGCCCGGAGCATGACCGGCATCTGGCCTCCGCCGTGGTCGTACGACGCCGACGCCGCGATCCAGCCCCCTTCCCCGCTTTCTTTCAGAAACTTGCGGATGGCGGGATGAACGCGGATCGTGCCGTCTTCAAACCGGGGCGGTTTCTGGTCCATTTCCCGGAACAGGGGGTGGAGCATTTCCCGGGCCACCCGGCCGGCCGTGTCGATAATCAGATCGAACACTTCGCGGCTCTGGTCGCTGAACCGGTCTATCGAGGTCAGCGTTTCGGCCTCGTGAACTTCATGAAGCAAAAACCCTAGGTTTCGTTCGCTGTAGAATTTGCCGGCCACGAGAGGACCTCCTTGGGGTGCCAGAGGGTGGATCCGCTGGTTGGAGTGGGCCTGTTTATGCTCCCCCGTCCACCGGCTCTTTCCTGAAAGAAGGAATAGGCCGGGGAAGGGGGGATGGGGCGGTTTGGGCGCCGCCCCAGTAGCCATGGTCGGGAACGGGGAAACCCGCTCCCGTTCTTGTTAGTCCTTGTAGAAGGTCTGGCCCTCTTCGGCCATTTTTTTGACCAGGTTGGCCGGCGCGAACCGGGAGCCGTACGCCTGCTGGAGCTCCAGCAACCGGCCATACACGTTCTTGATCCCCCAATGGTCCGCGTACCGGAGGATGCCGCCGCGATACGGCGGGAAGCCGGTGCCGTAGATCATGGCCAGGTCCATGTCCTGAGGCCGGTCGCAGATGCCTTCCTCGATCATCAACGCCGCTTCGTTGATGGCCAGGGAGAGCATGGCGCTCACGATCTGTTCGTTGGTCCAGTTTTTCGGCGTCACGCCCTTTTCGGCCAGGTATTTCTTGACCACTTCTTCCATTTTCGAGTTGGGCGCGGGCTGGGGGCCGCTGTAATCGAAATATCCCGCGCCGGTCTTCCGGCCGTAGCAGCCGGTCTCGTAGATGGCCGTGGTCAGAGGATGGACGGCGTACCGGGGCCCCAGTTCCCGTTCGAAGGTCCGGTTCACGTGGTAGTTGATGTCAATGCCGGTCAGATCGGCCAGGGTGGCCGGACCCATGGGCATGCCGAAGTCCATCATGGCCATTTCGATGGCCGCGCCCGAAACGCCGTCGGCCACCAGGAACACCGATCCGCCCATCAGGCCGCCGAGCTGCCGCGACACATAGAAGCCCGGGCCGTCGTTGACCACGATGGGCACCTTTTTGATGGCCCGCCCGAAGGCCACGGACGTGGCCAGGGTCCGGTCGCTGGTTTTTTGGGCGCAGATGATTTCCAAAAGCTGCATCCGGTGGGCCGGGTTGAAAAAGTGAAGCCCGATCATCCGGCCCGGGTCTTTGAGCACCGAAGCCATGGTGGTGATGGGCAGGGCCGACGTGTTGGTGCCGAAGACCACGTCCGGACGGCAGATGGCTTCCAGTTTCAGCCAGATGTCCTGCTTGACCTTCATGTCTTCCAGAACCGCTTCGACCACCAGGTCCACTTCGCCCAGGTCTTCCAGCCTGGTGGTGAGCACCAGGTTTTCGGCCAGCATCTTGTCCAGGGCTTCGGCGGTCATCTTCTTTTTCTTCAGATGAAAGTCGAAGGTCTTGCGGATGGCGGCCAGGCCCTTTTCCAAGGCCTTTTCATTGATGTCCCACAGCCAGGTCTTATACCCGGCCATGAGCGAAAGATGCACGATGCCCGATCCCATCACTCCGCCCCCCAGCATGGCCAGGCCCTTGATCGGCTGGGGTTCGAGGCCCTTGATCCGAGGCAGACGGCCGGCGGCCCGGGTGTTGAGAAAGATGCCGATCAGGTTCTTGGCCACATGGCTGATGGCGCAATCGCAAAAAAGGTCCACTTCGCGGTCGATGTCCGTTTCGATGTCGTACGACAAGCCCTTTTCAATGGCTTCCAAAGCCTTGAACGGGGCGATGTACCCCTTGGCCTGAATTTTCGCCGTGGCCTTGGCGAATTCCATCATGGCCTTTTTCTCTTCGGACGAAGGCAGCCGCTGGAACTGGTTCCGCGTCATCCGGCCCTTGATGTTCATGGCTCGGGAGATGAACTTTTGGGCCGCCGCCATGGCCGCCGGCATGAGGTCGGCCGGTTCCACCACTTCATCCACCAGCCCGCGCTGGAGCGCCTTTTCGGCCTTGATGGGGGCGCCGGTGGTGATCATTTCCAGGGCGTTGGCCAGCCCGATCAGCCGGGGCAGCCGCTGG
>JAGVGV010000344.1 GCA_020056895.1 Deltaproteobacteria bacterium | reverse complement strand
CAGCGCAGGCCGTGTTCGTCCCGATTCCGGTTGAGCGTTCGGGCAATGGCCCCGCCCACGGGGTAATACGCTCCCGTGACCTTGCCGGAGCCGATGGCTACAAACCGGTTCTCGGCCGCGTTCGATTCGGAACCGAACAGAAGCAGAACCCCCACCAGGGCCAACAGCGCCGTGTTTTTCCAAGCCTTCCGCATACGGGTCCTTCGAAACACCATCCCCGCCGATGGAAACCGGTTGAGGGAGCGCGGCGCATGCCGCCGGGGCTCAGGCCCCCGCCATCGCCGTCATTTTTTCATGGGCGCGTTTCAGGCTGATGAACAGGGACCGGATGAATTCCTTCATTTTTGGGCTGAGCTGGTTGAAATCCTTGGTCAGCCGGTCCACATCCAACAGGCCCAAGCGGATCTGGCCATGGGCCACGATGGACGCGGAACGTTTGCGGTCCGGACCATCCACCAAAAACATTTCCCCCACCACGGCTCCGGGCTGCAACGTTTCCAGGGTAATGTTGCCCCGTCCGGTTCGGCGCTTCACTTTTAGTTGCCCGCTGAGCAGTAAAAAAACCTTGTCGCTGGGTTCCCCTTCCTTGACGATCAACGCCTTGTCCGGGTACGCCACTTCCTTGAGGACATATTCATAAATCACCGGGTTAATCGTCATGGGCCGGCCGTTCCTTTTTGGTGACGGGGATGGCTCGGTGGCCCGGCGGGCGACCGACCGTCCCTCCGGCTGGGAATGAATCACCCCCGCAGGCTTGGCCGCGAGGGATGCGTTCGCGCCCCGGTTCCGGGAAACGGCCAAGCCGCTTCCCAAGCGCCCTTAGGGCATCAGGAAAAAGCCCAGTTTCTTCTGGTTGTCCAGCGAAATTTCGGTGATGGACATGCCCAAAAACCGGCTGCCTTTGGCCTGGCCCATGGCCGTGGAAACGATCACGGCCTTGAAAAGAAGTTTGTTGCCGTTGGGCAGGTCCAGGTCCACTTCGAACCGTTCCCCCACATCGTGGCTGTAATGGACCAGAGCCGGTCCGCGGACTTCCAGGCCCACCCCTTCCTTGCTGATGTCCTTGGCCACGCCTTGAAGCCAAACTTTGTCCGGAGCGCCCTGGGGGCGGTACAGGCAGTCGATGTTCATTTCCTTGCGGTAATGCCGCCGGCGCTGGCTGGCCCAGGAAACCTTGGCCCGTTCCTCCCGACGCTGCTCCTCGCGGGTCATGGCCATGCGGTTGATGAGCGACCGCGACTCGGCCAAACGGTGGACATCCTGGCTGACGATATACTTGAGCGGACCGGAAAATTTTTCGTATTCCGTCAAAAACCGTTTGTGATGCCAGATTTCCACTTCGGCGTCTTCGTGGGCCATCACCGACACCGGATGGGAGTCCGATCCCAAACCGATCACCGCGTTTTCGCCAAAAAATTCCCCGGGCCCCAGAGCGGTGACGGTCAGGTCCCGTTCGCCGTACCGAATCACCAGCTTGGCCTTGCCGCTGATCAGCCGGTACATCGAAGCCGCGTAATCCCCTTCCTTGGCGATCAGTTCACCCTTTTTGTACTTGAGCAGCCGGACCGCCGGCGATTTTTTGCCAGTGGAACCCATAGGCCCTGATGATGTCCTCGTTTACGAAGGAGGTAGTCGGAATCCAACGTCCAATCCGGCGGCGATTTCATTGAGGAACAAGAGCACGCTTCATCGCGAACCGAATGGACCGGAAACGATTCCAATGAACCATCATAACGAAAAACCGCCCTGATGTCAAACGGTTCCTGCTTCCCGAAGGCGGCGGAGCAACTGATTCAGGTCTTCATCCAGATGAACCCAGGCTTTGCGGGTCCGTTCGCCGTCCGCTTTCCGGGCCGCGCTCTCCAGTTCGGCCGCGGAGAGCGAACAGGCCACGGCGCCTACGGTCCGGCAGGTTCCGGCCATGGTTTCGGCCAATTCCATGATCTGATCGAAATGTTCCTGGCGCACCGCGTTATCCAGGCGGCTGATCTGATCCGGCAGTTCGTTGAGAAAGGCGGTTCGAAGTTCCTTCAACAGGTCTTCGTCGCCGCCTACCCGAAGCAGGGCTTCCTGTCGGTTCAGGGTGGCGTCTTCAACGGCTTCGGCCGGAATCGGGGCCCGGTCTTTGATGTCCGGCGTAGGCGCGGCCGGCCGGTTGCGTTCCAGAATCACGTTCAGGTCGTAAAAATCCACCGGTTTGGTCACGAAATCGTTCATCCCGGCCTGCTCGCATTTTTCCTTGAATTCGGCCAGAGCATGCGCGGTCATGGCCACGATGGGCGCCCGGCGGTAGCGCTGGCCCGCTTCCCCGGCCCGGATCCGGCGGGTGGCTTCCAAACCGTCCATATCCGGCATTTCCACGTCCATCAGAATCAGGTCGAATCGGCCTTTGGGCAATGCCTCCAGGACTTCGCGTCCGTTTTTGGCCAGAGTGGCTTCGTGCCCCAGACGGGAAAGGAACTTTTGGGCCAACCGGGCGCTGATGGCGTTGTCTTCGGCCAACAGGATGAACAGGGAGGCCGATGTTT
>JAGVGV010000212.1 GCA_020056895.1 Deltaproteobacteria bacterium | reverse complement strand
CAGGGCCGAAGAACTATTTTGGGATAGGTTCTCGTCACCCTGCCTGGCGTCTAGGCGTAGGTGAAGCCCATGGGCAGGTCCTTGGCGTCCACGCCTTCCTCGACCCACGACAGGTCGACGATGGTGTACGTTGGCGCCAGGGTCTGGAAGATGGGCACGACCCGCATGCCGATCTTGGGATCACCCACCGAGAGATAGCTCATCAGGATCGTGTCCACGCCTTCGAATTCGATATTGATGAACTTGATGGGTTTTTCCAGGCTGTTGAAGGCTCCGGATCGTTTGCAGACCATGAACGAATGGATGCGGGCCGTTTTCTTGCACACGTCGGTCAGGTCCACGATGGTGTTCTTGTAAAGGCAGTCGGGGCAGTGGATGCGGAAGGGCAGGTTGGTCGTTCCTTTGAACTCGCACTTGGGATTGTCGCAACGGGTGCCAAGAATCTTGCCCTTGCCGATGTTTTCGAAGAAGGGGGCTTCGCCGCCGTACATGTGGATATGGGTGATGTCGCGGGGGTTGGTCACGCCCATCAGCCGCCAGCCCTCGTCCGCGTTGCGGATGGGGACGTTTTCGCGCATCTGATGGAAGTCGCCCTTGATTTTATAGCTGCCGTTTTTGACGGTGACTTGTCCGAAGCTGGCCATGGCTTTGTCCTCCTCCGAATTAGGCGTCCTGCTTGAGCAGATGGTCGGGGTCCATGAGAATGGTCGCGGTGACGTGGGACCCCACGCCGGCGTGGCTGATGGCCAAGGTGCGTTTGGCGTTCTTGACCGTCAGGTCCTGCCAGTCGTCCGGCTTTTTGCGGTTGAAGGCCTCCCAGAGTTTGGGATCGCCGTGAATTTCGGCCCAACGGTCCCAGATGTGCGTGGCGCATTCGAAGGTCTGCATGATGCCCGTGGCGCCCACGGCGTGCATGCAGCCGATCAGACCGCCGGACAGGTTGCTGGGCAAACGGCCGGGCTGGCCCGTTTTGGGATTGGTGTGGTAGCAGTCGCCGGATTCAACGTAATCCCGACCGTAGCCGTACGGCCGAAGACCCGCGTCCTCGTACGTTTGGATGTCGGAAATGGTGAAGGCGTCGTGCAGCTCGACCATGTCCAGGTCATCGAGCGGGTTCTGGATGCCGGCCATGCGATAAGCGTAGTAGCAGCACATGCGGGCCGCCAGGAAGCCGGTGAAACCGGGATACCGCTCGCCGCCGGGGAAGCGTTCGCCCAGGTCCTTGTACTGGTCGGCCGACTCGTGGGGCAAGAGGGGGATTTCCATGTGCCGCCGGTCGGCGGGCCTGAGGGTGTGGGAGCCGGCCGCGACCCAGATGCGCAACGGCTTGTTTTTGGTTCCCTTAGTCAGCTCGAAGGCCGTCGCCTCGTCGCAGATGATCGCGCAGGCCGCGCCCACGCTCATCAGGCAGCAGTCCAGAGCCCGAAGTGGATAGGCCACCACCGGCGACTTGAGCACGTCGTCCACGGTGATCTTCAGGGGCGCCTGGGCGAAAGGGTTGTTCCGGGCGTAGCCGTGGTGCTTTACCGAAATTTCGGCCATGGTCCGCCGGAAGCTTTCCTCTTCCTTGCCGAAGATTTGCCAGTAACGCTGGGCCATAACCGCATAGTAACCGGTGTAAATGTGGCCGAGCGGAGTTTCCCAGTCCTTGTCCGCCGCGCAGGAGATGTAGTTGTTCCCCTCGTCCGTGGGCACTTCGTCCATGCGCTCCCAGCCCATGGCCAGAACGCAGTCCGAATACCCCGAGGCCACCGCCTTCATGGCTTCCCACAAAGTCGAACCGCCGGTGGCGCCGCCGGTCTTGATGCCGACGTTGCCCAAGGGGTCCAGGCCCAGGCGGTCATGGATCACGGCCTCGCCCAGGAGTTGGTCGCCGAAGTGGTCGGCGAAATGGCCGTAGTACGCGGTGTGGATGTACTTCTTGAGCTCGGCCGGTTCCTTGTCGATCAACCGGGCGGCCATGGTCAACGCGTCGACGCACAGTTCTTCGGTGCGCTTCTCCGGAATGGCCCGGTCGAACTTGGATTGCCCCGCCGTCACCAGGTACACGGGACGGAGCAGCTTGGGAATCTTGAGTTGCCGGTCGCTGAACTTGATCATGCCTTGGACTCCTTTCCTTTTTCTCTATGGTGAAATTCCAGGGCCGGGTCGCTTCCGGGCTCCGGCCACACGTACATGCGGCATTGCGTTTACAACGTTCCCACCCAGAGCATCACGGCCGGAGCCGCGCCCACGTTGGTGATGCTTTGGCGCTCGGGGTCGGACCACACGTGGGCCGAATCCCCTTCGTCCAGGATCACGTGGGTCTCGCCGTGGACCAGTTCCAGGGCGCCCTTGAGCACGCACAAGACTTCCTGGCCGTTCTTCAGCCCCTTGCGCACCGGGATGGACTTGCCCGGTTGCAGAAAAATCATGGCGCTGTCGATCTCGGCCCGATCCTCGGGCGGGCAGAAGCGCCGGGTGGCGAACCCGGTGTGCGGCACGTCCTGCTCCTCCCACTCGGAACGCCGGATCATGAAGAGCCGCTCCTGGTTCTTGAGCTGGTTGAGCAGGTCTCCGGCGTTGATCTCGATGGCGTCGCAGATGTGCACCAGGGTTTCGACCGACGGCGACTTGACGTTGTTCTCGACCTGGCTGACGAATCCCTCGGACAATCCCGCCCGCTCGGCCACGGCCTTGAGCGTCCGCTTCTTTTCCTTGCGGTATCGGCGGATCAGGCTGCCCAGGTTCATGGTCTTCATTCATGCCGCCTCGTTGAAAATATGGTGAACACATTTCCTATAGGTAAATATTTACTATCTGTCAATGTTTTTCTTGGGTGGGGGAAGGGAAAAGGGGAGGGGCGAAGAACGGCGCGGGTGCATCCTGGAAACCCAAGGGGGAGGTCCGCCATTACGTATCTCTTGTTGATGGTGTTGTTGGCATGGCCAGCGAAAATGAAGCTGGAAAAATGGGCAGCTGACAGCAGAAAGCTTTTTAATGAAGCCTGGAAGCCTTGGTCCCGCGCCACCCTTCTTTGAAAGGATACCCCCCAGATCGTTCTTTGACCGTGGTTGCGTCGTCGGAGGGGGAGCCAACTACTCGAAATACCGAAAATATTCCTAACGTAAGAAGGATGTTGGGAACCTGCGCGCCGGTCGCGCTCGTGGCGCCGATCGAAGGCATGCACGGTCTTTAATCGGCGCCGGCATCGTTTTTCATTCCGTTGTATTCCTCGAACAGAACCGGCAGAAAAGTGACCAGATCCTCCACCACGCCCACGTCCGCTTCGAGGAATATGGGGGCGGAAGGATCGATGGATATGGCCGCCACGAACCCGGACCCCCGCATGCCCAGAGTATGCTGCCGGGCTCCGGAAATGCCGCAGGCGAAATACAGGCGGGGGGTCACGGTCTGACCCGTCTGGCCAACTTGGCGGCTGTATGGCAGCCAGCCCAGGTCGCAGATCGGGCGGGACCCGGCCACGGCCGATCGGGGAAACAAGTTGGCCAGCCGCTCGATCAGCGCAAGGTTCTCCTGCTTGCCGATGCCTCGGCCGGCGGCCACCACCACGTCCGCTTCGGTCAGCGGCGCCGCGTCGTCCGGGGGCGCCAGAATGGGCAGAGGGGTCGTGCGTCCGGAAGATAGAACCAGACGGCGGACCCGAACCGGTGATGGTTGGGGCGGCGCGGGCCGGGCGCTGAATGCTCCCGGTTGAATCGTCAGGATCACGGGCGGGGTTCCCGGGTCCACCCATTCCATCACTTTCCCGCCCAAAACGGCCCGCTGGAACAACGGCCCCCGAGGCGTGGACCGGAAGGCTTCCACGGCCGTCACCACCGATGCTCCCATTTGAGGCGCCAAGGATGGAAAAACGTCCATACCTTCCAGGGTTTGGGCCGCCAGCAGGTAGTCCGGAGCCAGGTCCAGGGCCATGGCCCGGACGGCTTGGCGGACCATTTCGGAATGGAACCGGCCAAGTTCCGGAGCCTGAACCGCCCAGACCGAGGACGCCTCCACGAGCGTGGCCAGCTCGCCGGCCAACGCTTCGGGCCGGTCCCCCAGGGCCAAAAGATGGATGTCTCTTGCCCCCGGTCCGGCCATGTCCCGGGCCAGGGCCATCATTTCCAGGGTCACCGGCGCCGGCCGGTCCCTCTCCGTTTCCGCGACCACCACGATCGGCCCGGTCATCACGTCTCCTTGAAGTGGATCAGGTTTTTTTCGTTCAGGATTCTGAGCAGCCGAGCGGCTTTTTCCCGGGAAGTCCCTTCCAGGATTTTTCCCGTCCGCCGTTTTTCCGGCAGGCCGGCTTCCACCACCAATGCTCGGCCGGGCGGAACCACCAGGCTGGAGGCGTCGATCCGCGTGGGCGGGGTCTTCTTGGCCCGGAGCAGACGGGAAAGGGACGGATACCGGGGTCGGTGGGGTCCGGATTGAAGGCAAAACACCGCCGGCGGTTCCAGTTCAATGGGTTCCCTTCGGCCGCCGGTCCGTTCCCGTTCCACCCGGATCCGGCCGCCTTGTTCCTCAATGGACACCACCCCCACCACCACCGGCCAGTCCAGATACCCGGCCACCAGAGGACCGACCAGCCCCTGCATCCGGTCTTCACTCATCATCCCGGCCAGAATCAGATCGGGCGACCGATCCCGGGCGACCCGGGCGATCCACCCAGCCACCACTTCGGCCGATGGTTCTTCGGCTTCGGAATGGACGACGTGAAGGGCTCCATCGACCCCCATGCCTCGGGACCGTTCCAGGACCACGGCCGCCCGTTCCGGACCCACGGTCAAGGCTTCCGTTCGAACGCCGTGATGAACCTGGGCGAACCGGATGGCCGCCTCCACGGCGAATTCGTCCAGCCGATTCATCTGGTACCGGAGTTCGTGCCGGGGGACGGCTCGGTTCCGGTCCGGACGAATTTCGTAGACCGTTTCCGGATCGGGCGCCTGTTTTACGCAAACCAAAATGGAAAAAGGCGTCATTGGACACCTCGAAAAAGATGAATTCGGCGGGGACCCAAAGCCCCGGAATCGGGGATTTCGTCATTCCGGCTGGACGCGGGGCCCGCTTTGGGATAGGATAACCCAATATGGCCAAAAGGGAAATCGGAACCGTGCGTTCTTCATGTCAGGGGAGGAGATGAACGTGGGCAAGGCGGATTTTCGCGATTGGAAGCTCAGAACCAAGATCATGAGTCTGTTGACCGCGGCCATTTTGATTTCTTCCGGGGTGGTGGGCGGAGTGCTTACCTGGCGGACGGTGACCGACACTCGGGCTCAGATCGCCGCCCTGGAAGAGGAACGGATGGAGCAATTCCGCGGGAACCTGAAGGACATCGTGGATGCGTCCTATACCGTTCTGGAAAAGGCATATGCCGATACCGCCACCGTCGATGCCATCGAACGTAAATACGGCCGGGAACTGAAAAGTTTTCTGGACGTGCCTTTGACCCTGATTCGCCGGGAATACGACTTGGTGGAGGAAGCTTTGAAGCTTCAACCCGAGTTGAAGGATCGGTTCATGAAGCAGGCCCAGGAAAATGCCTTGGAATTGATCGCCAGCATCCGATTTGGGGGCAAGGGGTACTATTGGATCAATGACACCAGCCCCCGGATGCTCCGGCATCCCATTCAGCCGGATCTCAACGGTCAGGACCTTTCCGATCTGAGGGCGGAAGGCCGGCTGGTGACGGTCGAGGGCGGGGATACCCCCTTGTTCAAGGAATTCACCCGAGTGGCCCGCCGGCACGCGGTGGGCGGGTTCGTGGCCTACCGATGGCCGGACCCCACGGATACATCGAAATGGGTGCTCAAGGTCAGCGTGGTCCGGTTGTTCGAACCCTGGGATTGGGTGATCGGGACCGGGTTTTACGTGGATCAATTCGTGGAAGAGGCCAAAACCCTGGCGCGGGAAACCATTGGCGCGGTTCGGTACGGCCGGGGGGATACCGTGTTTTTGTTGGATACCGATTACGTGGCTCTGGCCTATGAAGACCCCCGCGCGCTGGGCCATAGCCTGAAAAACCTGACGAACCCGAAGGGCCGGCGGGTTTTCGTGGAGATGGTGGACCAGGTCAAGGGTCGGAATTCGCTGTTCCTGGAATACGATTGGACCCGTCCCGGGGAGAACAAGACGATTCGGAAACTGGGGTACGTGCGGTTTTTCGAGCCCTGGCGCTGGGCGGTGGGGTCCAGTGTTTATCTGGATGATCTGGAACGGGAACTGGCCGACCTTCGAGCCCAGGCCGATCAGCGGCTGAAAACCCGGGTGCTGACCATCGTGGGCGCCACGGTGGGCGTGATTCTCTTGGTGCT
>JAGVGV010000551.1 GCA_020056895.1 Deltaproteobacteria bacterium | reverse complement strand
TCTGTTGGGCAACGTGGTTTCGGGCGACGACTAAGATGGGCCGGATCCGCCTTCTTTCCGACCAGCTTATCAACCGGATCGCCGCGGGCGAGGTGATCGAACGGCCGGCGTCGGCCCTAAAGGAGCTGGTGGAAAACAGCCTGGACGCCGGATCCGGGTCCATCGAGATCGATGTGGAAGCCGGCGGCCGGAAGATCATCCGAGTGACGGACGACGGCCACGGCCTGTCTCCGGACGATCTGCTTTTGGCCATCGAACGGCACGCCACCAGCAAGTTGACCGAAGAAACCGACCTTTTGGCCATCGGGTCTTTCGGGTTCCGAGGCGAAGCCCTGCCCAGCATCGCCTCGGTTTCCCGGATGACCATCGCTTCGTCCGACCAGACATCGGGCCAGGGCGCGCTGGTCCGGATCGCGGGCGGGAGTCTTACAGGTTCGGCCGAAACCGCGAGGGACCGGGGGACCACGGTCGAAGTTCAGGACCTTTTTTTCAACGTTCCGGCTCGCCGCAAGTTCCTGAAAAGCATCGCCACCGAAGCGGCTCACTGCCTGGATGTGGCTCAGCGGGTGGCCCTGGCCCATCCCGACCTGCGGCTTCTGTACCGGCACGACGGCCAGGTGCAGCTCGCCACAACCCCCAGGGAGGACGACCGGACCCGGCTGGCCCGAGTCTTGGGCCGGGAAACAGGCCGAGGCCTGTTTCCCTTCGAGGCGGACTTGGCGCCCTACCATGTGGCCGGCTTTCTGGGCCGGCCGGAAATGGACCGGAGCCGCGCATCATCTTTGTATTTGTATGTGGGCCGCCGGCCGGTGACGGACCGGCTGCTCCTGAGGGCCGTGTTGGACGCGTACCGGCCTCGGTTGGGTCCAGGCCGGTACCCCGCGGCCGTGGTGTTTCTGGACCTGCCGCCCGATCTGGTGGACGTGAACGTTCATCCGGCCAAAGCCGAAATACGGTTCCGACGGCCGGACGAAGCCTTCAACGCCGTGGCCGAAGCCGTACGGGGGGCTCTGGCCAAGGAACTCAAACCCGCCGCGCCCCGGCCGTTGGTTCCGAAACCTTCCGAGGCCGATGGCCCGAATTCCTTGGCGGAGCCCTTCCCTTCGGTGATCTCCGATGCCGGGTCCCGGGCCGAAATTCTTCCCTTCCCCCCCCCGACCAGAATCCTTTCCAGTCCCGCGACCGGAACCGGTGTTCGCGAAGCCGTGCCCTGGGTCACATCGCCTACGGAACTACCGCCCGTTCCCAACGGATTTACGGAGGAACGAACCTGGACGGCCCGTGAACCGGGAACGATCGAGCCTACGCGGATGCCTTCGCCGAATGATCCACCCCGGCCCGGTGAATCCATGGAAAAGGGTCCGTCCGCCTCCGCTTTATCCGCACCCGACCCCAGCCTGGGGCTCCGGGCCATCGGCCAGTTCGACCGGTCGTACATTCTGGCCCAGGGGTCGGACGGGTTGTATGTGGTGGATCAGCACGCGGCTCATGAACGGGTGCTCTATGAACAGGTGCTGGCCGACTCCGCGTCGGGCCGGGTTCCCAGCCAGGGGCTCCTCTGGCCCGCCCCCCTGGAACCATCGCCCCTCCAGGCGGCGGCGCTGGAATCCCTGTTGGGCGAGCTTGAACGTTTCGGATTCCAGATCGAACCCTTTGGCGACCGGACCTTCGTGCTCCGGGCCGTGCCGGCCGTCCTGGCCGATGGAGATTATTTGAAAGCCTTGAACGACATTCTGGACGAAGCGCCTCGGACCCGGGGCCAGGACGCTTTGGTCCGCCCGCGGGAACGGCTGGCCGCGTCGCTGGCCTGCCACGGCGCCATCAAGGCCGGGCAACCGCTGACCCCCGAAGAAATGAACCGGCTTTTGGCCGACCTTTTGGCCACCGAACTGCCCACGAACTGCCCCCATGGCCGACCGCTGATCTTCTCCCTGTCCCGCCGGGAGATCGAAAAGCGGTTCCACCGGAACTGACTCCGGCCATGGCTCCCCAACCATCCGCCCCGCCCGCCCGGCCTCGGGTGATCGTGATTTCCGGCCCCACCGCTTCGGGCAAGACCGCCTGGTCCATCGACCTGGCCGAACGGTTGGGCGGAGAAATCATCAATGCCGATTCCCTGCAGGTGTACCGCCATCTGGATGTAGGCACGGCCAAACCCACCGCTGAAGAACAGGCCCGGATCCGGCACCACCTGTTGGATGTGGCCAACCCGGACGAGGATTTCGACGCGGCCCGGTACCTGGGATTGGCCCGGCCGCTGATTCACGACCTGGCCAGCCGGGGTCTGGTTCCTCTCGTGGTCGGCGGAACGGGGCTTTATCTTCGGAGTCTTCTGCGGGGGTTGTTCGCCGGACCGGGCAAATCTCCTGAAATCCGGGCGCGGCTTCACCAGGAAGCCCGGGACATGGGCTGGGAAGGGCTCCACGCCCGGCTCACCCGGGTGGACCCCATCACCGCCGGCCGGCTTCATCCTCGGGATCGGGTCCGGATCGAACGGGCGCTCGAAGTATTTGAAGCCACGGGCCGGCCCATTTCGTCGTTCCAGAAGGATCACGGCCTGGCCGAAGCGCCCTTTGAAACGCTGTTTTTCTGCCTGTCTCCGCCCAGGGAAACCCTTTGGTCCCGCATTGAAACGAGGACCCAGGCCATGTTCGACGCCGGGCTGGTGGATGAAGTCCGGCGTGTGCTGGCCATGGGGTATCCACCCCGGGTAAAACCGCTCCAGTCCATCGGCTACCGCCAGGCGGTGGCCGTGCTGGCCGGAAAGATGTCCACCGACGCCGCCATCACCGAAACCATCCACAAAACCCGCCAACTGGCCAAACGGCAGATGACCTGGTACAAGGCTCAGCCCGACGTGGCCTGGGTGACCCCGGCCGAAACCGGCCCCGCGGCCGAAACGGCGGTCCGGTTCATGGCCAATGGATGAATGTGGGGGCCGGTTTGGAGGCCAAAGCGCCCCCCTCCCCGAAAAGCGTTGGCTGAACCGTTTGGAAGTGCGGCGTCCGGCTGGTTTTCTCCCCGCCGCCGATTATAATGAAGCATGAAGCGGCATCCGAAGGGGTCTTGGAAAACCAGGTTGGGCCGGCGGGGGCATGAACCCCAGGCCGGCCACGATATCCGCCATTTCAAGGAACTGGGCCCGGACCCTCTTCCGGAACACCCCAGGCGGCGGGGAGCCCGGTTTTATGACCGTTTGGTTCGGGTTCTGATCCGCTTGGCCGTGAAGGCCGGCCTGATTGTTCTCGCCGCCGTCCTTCTGGTGCTGGCTCAGCCGTTGCTGGAAGACATCCATCTGGCCACGATCAAAGCTTTCCGCCG
>JAGVGV010000339.1 GCA_020056895.1 Deltaproteobacteria bacterium | reverse complement strand
TCCAACCTCCTCCTAGCTCCAAGGCCAAACTCCTTATTTGGGGATGCGGTCTTGACGGCGCCCTCAAAAGGTCTTTGGCCCTGGGCGCGTTGTCGGAGGCCGGACGCCAATCCTCGAAATACCTTTGGTATTCCTCCGGTTGGCCTCCAACCTCCTCCTAGCTCCAAGGCCAAACTCCTTATTTGGGGATGCGGTCTTGACGGTGCCCCCAAATAGGTCTTTGGCCCTGGGCGCGTTGTCGGAAGCCGGACGCCAATCCTCGAAATACCTTTGGTATTCCTCCGGTTTTAGAATGGCTTCTAACCGCCGTTGGTCGTCGGCTTGGGCATGACTTCACCTTCGCTTATCGCCATCGTGGCTCCGGGGGCCGGGTACGGCCATCTGGTCCGGGCGTCGGCCCTGGGACTGGCGCTCGCGGACCGGGGGATCGGCGTCCGGATCGTCACCCATTCCCTTTGGGCCCAGCGGTTGGCCGGATGGACCGGGTTGGCGGTGGATGTCATTCCCGCCCGGGTCTGGCCCCGGGAAGCTCTGGGCCACGTGGCCAGTTTGGCCCCCCGCTTGGTGGTTCTGGATACCTTTCCCTTTGGCCTTCGGGGGGAATGGCCTTCGGCGGCCCACCCCGAACTTCGGTACGTCCTTCTGGCTCGGCGGCTCAAACCCCAACCATACCAAGACGTTATCGGCCGTCCTTGGGACGATCGAAGCCCCACCCTCCGGCGGATCATCGCTCTGGAACCCTTGGGAGAATATGAGCGAATTCTGGCGCGGGCCGGCGGGGACATTTTTCCTCTGGCCGCGCCGGTCCGGTTCCCCGACCAGCGGATCAACCCAGCAGTACCCACCGGGTTGGGCCAACTCTTGGAAACCGGCCGGGCGCACCTTGTGGTCCATTCCGGACCCCGGACCGAAGTGGACCTCCTGATCCGGGCGGCTCGGAAACGGATGGACGCCGATGGGGACGGCGTGGCGGCCGTGGTCGGCCCGCGAAGTCTGGACGGCCTGGATATCCCTGTTTTTGATTATTTTCCCGCCTCCCGGCTGTATGGCCGGGTTCGGGGCGTGGTGACCGGCGCGGGGTACAACGCCGTGGCCGAAGGCGGGGGGCGCCCTCGGCGGCACGAATTCCTGCCGTTCGAACGCCGGTTCGACGATCAGGCCGGCCGGCTTTTCGATTGGGAGCATTTCCTCGGGTTTTGGCGAAACTCCGGCGACGGAGCCCGTCAGGCGGCGGATATTCTTCAGCGGTGGGGGTGACGCCGGCTTTTCCCCTGAAACGGCGGCCCCATGACCCCCGTCAGGTTTGGTTCGGATTCTTTCTCGCGTATTTGGGGTACAGGGCGTCGGCGCATTCCGGGCAAAGACCGTGGCTGACCATGGCCTCGGAATGCTCGGGGATGTATTCTTCCATTAAATGCCATCGGCCCGACTCATCGCGAATTTTTTTGCAGTGTGAGCAGATCGGCAGGATCCCTTCCAGAGTTTTAACCTCGTTCAACGCTTTTTCCAAGTCCACCACCAGCTTGTCCGAATGGTCCTTGGCCGCTTTCAGTTCGGCCGTTCGCTCTTCGACCATGACCTCCAGGTGGTCCCGATGAGCGGCGAGGTCCCGATTGACCGCTTCGAGCTCCTTTGTGAATGATCGATACATGCTTCGGAAGGAAAGGATGAAGGGCGCCGAAACCAGCAGGAAAGCCAGGGCGACGGCCAGGGATCTATACATGTTGGCCCGGAGAATGCCCTGGACGTAGCTGATATCGTAATCGGCGCAGGCCAGGTACAGCCGTCCGCCCGGGGATGTTTCGGGCTTGGCGATGGACCGAAACGTGCCCCACTGATCGGTGTATTCAATGAAGACCGTGGTTTTTTCCTTGTACGCCCGGACGAATCCTTCGGGTACGTCCTCGTAGGGGTAGAAATACCATCGCTCCCGTTCGCGAGCCTCCTCCTCGGTAACGGTGGGCGCCGAAAAAAAGAACCGGCCGTCCTTATGGACCAGGGTATACAGGTATTTGAAGCCCGCGGCGTCGTTGAACCGGGACACCGCGGCCCGGTTTTTCATCTCTTCATTCTTGGCGATGGACTCCGCGTCCAGGGCGCGGTCATGAAAATCATCGGCCAGAAGGTATTTTAGACCCGTGGCGGCAATGGTGAGCCGCTGATCGATTTCGCGGTACAATTCGCCCTTGGTTTCGTTGTTGCTCCATATGGCATAGAGCCCGACGAACACCACGTACAGGGCCAAGCTGGCGAAAATGGACCACCCTTTTTTCCTGGTATTCGAATTCATGGGCGATTCCCTTTCCATCAAAAAAAATGAAAAAAGCCATGGCCGATGCGTGGAGGAAGTACTCCGTCCCTTCATCATATCCCTACGGGGTGGTCCGGTTCAACCCCTATGGATGTTTCGGCGCATTTGTTCCGTTTTTGGGGCCATAGCGGAGTGCAGCCGGAGCTTGGAAATGAGTTGGTTTCAACCTTCGGGCTGTCAGCCGTCAGTGATCGGCTTTCAGCTTTTTAGGAAGAAATTCGCTCATCAGGAAAATTTATAATAAATTCGTGTTCCTTCCCTGATTAGGAGGGCGCCCTCCGAAAAGGCGCGGTTTCGTTTCGGTTGGGATAAGAGTTTGACAAACCCACCATGCCGGCGGTATCGGTGGGATGGGGAAAACCGGGGGGAGGAGAGGGCTGAACCAGCGGCCCGCCCCGCCGGACAAGCACCGTTGGTTTTGGATTTCGCTCCC
>JAGVGV010000681.1 GCA_020056895.1 Deltaproteobacteria bacterium | reverse complement strand
GAGCCAGTTCGTTCTTTTTCCGCACGTATTCGCCCGGCCCCACGGTTTTCCATACTCCGGGGCCATACAGCGTGGTCAGGGAAACGATGGACGTGCCCGGCGGCGAGGCTTCCGGCAGGGCCGCGTTGAGGCAGACCGAAGCCTGCATCCGGGCCGGTTCCAGAACCTGGAACGATTCGTATAGTTTTTCGGTATCCATATGAGGTCCGATGAAGTACCCGTAATCGGTCAATCCCAGGGTTTCGGCCGGAGCGTTCAGCCCCAGGTACACCACGAAGCCGCTGGCGCCCGGCTTCCGGGCGTTCACGTACCGCCGGGTTATAACCGGCGCGGCGGATTCGGGCTGGATCAACCGGCCGTACACCAGCGTCGGGGACGCGTTGGCCACCACGTGGCGGACGTCGATCCGGTCTCCGGCTTCGGTTTGGACGCCTCGGACTTCGCCCCCTTCCACCAGAATTTTATCCACCCGGGTGTTGAATTCCACGTGGCCGCCCAGTTCCTGGATGCGCCGGGAGATGGCCAAGGTGATTTCGTGGGACCTCAGCCGGGGGATGTACGCGCCCAGGTCGATATACCGGTGGAGCATGGCCGCCCAGATGGTGAAGGAAAGCCGGGTGACGGGCGTCCCCAGGTAGCACCAGTAGGCGTACAACACATCCTGGATGTCCTTGGGGATTTTCAGGGCTTCGGTCACCTGGGCCACGGTGTACGGCGCGGTGCGCAAAAAATTGCCGTATTCCTTCATCAGCACCCGTTTTTCGGGCTTGCCCTTTGATTTTTCCAAATATCCCAGGGCGTCGATGACTTCCTGGCAGAGCTTCATGTATTCGATGATGGCCGGGCGGGCGGCCGGGGCCCTTTGAGCCAGGGCATCGATGAAGGCTTCGAGGCCGAAGGGCATGCGGACATCGAGGCCCGAATCGGTCAAGAGCAACCGGTACGCATCGGGCACGGGGACGAAATCCACGGCCACGCCGGCTTCGTCCAGAAACTTGCGGAAACCTCCGGGCCGTTCCGGCGAGCCTACGTCGGCGATTTCGTGAAGTGATGGTTCGAATTCGAACCGGCCCCGGACAAAGCTGGTGGCGAACCCGCCGGGGAGGTTGTGCTGTTCCAGAACCAAAACCCGGGCGCCGCCCATGGCCAACTGGAGCCCGGCGCCCAGGCCGCCCAGGCCGGCGCCGATGACCACCACGTCGTACGCGGCGTTGAGGGTGAAAGGCGTGGGAGGATCGGTCATGAACGGATGCTCCATGGGTTGGTGGAAGGGGTTTATTATGGATTCGTTCCCCGCTTACTTGGCGGCCGGTTTCTTTTTCAGCTCCTCCTCCCTCAGTTCCCGCCGGAGGACCTTGCCCACCAGGCTTTTGGGCAGTTCGGTTCGGAATTCCACGTATTGAGGCGCCTTGTACGCGGCCATGCGGTCGCGGCAAAAGGCCTGGATGGCCGAGGCTTCGGGGTTCGTTCCCGGTTTGGGAACAATGAAGGCCTTGACCGTTTCGCCTCGTTTGGGGTCCGGCACGCCGATGACGGCGGCTTCCAGCACGTCCGGATGTTCAAAGATCACCGCTTCCACGTCCGTGGGGTACACGTTGTACCCGCCGGCGATGATCATGTCTTTCTGGCGGTCCACGATGTGGAAAAAACCGTCCGGGTCCATGGTCCCCAGGTCGCCGGTGCGGAACCAGCCGGGTTTTCCGTTCGGTCCGACCACCAGGCTTTGGGCGGTTTGTTCGGGTTTGTTCCAGTATTCGGCCATGACCGTGGGGCCGTGGACCAGGATTTCCCCCACCTCCCCCGCGGGCATCTCCCGAGTGGGATCGCTGGGGTCCGCGATAGCAAGGGCCATGCCGGGCAGAGGAACGCCGATGGAATGGGGGCGAGGCCGGCCGATGGGATGCATGGAGGCGGCGATGGTTTCGGTCAGGCCGTAGGCTTCGACCATTTTTCCGCCGGTGATGGCTTCGAATTTGTTCTGGATTTCAGGAGCCAGGGGGGCGGCCGCGCTGGCGGCGAACCTGAGGGACCGGGCGTCGCGTTTTTCAATGCCAGGATAATTGTTGAAGGCCGTGAACATGGCCGGGACGCCGGGATAGTACGTTACCTTGTACTTCTCGATGGCCAGAAGCACGTGTTCGATGTCCCGAGGGTTGGGGATCAGCACGGCGGGCATGGCGGCGGCGATGGTGGTATTGAGCACCACGGCCAGGCCGTAAATGTGAAAAAAGGGCATGACCGCCAGCATCACTTCGCCGCTCTCTTTGGTGTTGGACCAGGTTTTCAGGCAGAGGGCGTTATAGGCCTGGCTCCGGTGGGTATGCCGGGCGCCCTTGGGGCCGCCGGTGGTGCCGCCGGTGTAGATCAAGGTGGAGGCATCTTCCGGAGTGACGGTATCGAACCGGGCGCCCACGTCGCCGGAAGCCAGCACCGTTCGGAACCAAACCGCGCCGGGGTCGCCGGAAATGTTCACCCGGTGACCTTCCTTTTTTTCCTTGGTCAGGGTGAACAGGATGTTCAAAAGCGGATGGAAGTATTCCTTGATGTTGGCCACGATGATCCGCTTTAGGCCGGTGTTGGGCCGGACGGATTGGAGCCGGTTATAAAGCGAACTGAGGACAATGAACGTTTCGGCGCCTGAATCCTTTATCAGGTGTTCGATTTCGGGGGGCATGTAAAGCGGGTTGCAGCAGACCAGGATGGCGCCCAACCGCCACAAGGCGTACGCGGCGATGACGAACTGGGGGCAGTTGGGGAGCATCACCGCCACCCGGTCGCCCTTTTTCACGCCCATTTTCTGGAGTCCGGCCGCGAACCGGGAGACCCGGTCTTCCAACTGGCCATACGTGAGGGTGGCGTCGAGCAGCCGCTTGCCGACGCGGGAACCGAAAATCAGGGCGGGCCGGTCGGGGTAAGCTCGGGCGGCGTCGGTCAGGTATTCGGCCAGGGGTTTCGAGGGCAGGTCCAGGGTAGGGGGTACACCCGGATCATACTGGGCCAGCCAGGGACGCTCGGACATGAAGAACCTCCGGAAGCGGCCGCCAGCGGTCAGCCGGCGGGCGTCAGCTTGAAATGGAAAAAGAGCGTTTTTTTAATTGCCCAACCCCAAAGGGGCGACGGTCCATTGGCGCTATGTCATAACAAGTTGCAATCACAAGGGTACTGGGGTGAACGATTTGGTCTTCCGTCGTCGGGCCAAGGCATGCCTCGCTCCCAACCGTTGAACGTTTAAACGGTATTCCCCTCCTCCCTTCTCCAAATTTTTTTCAGGCTCGCTTTGGGGAAAGGACGAAGGCCTTGCCTTAAAGCGAGCCTTGATAACAAGTTTGGGAGGGGGTGTGGGGGAGACCCTTTTCAAAGGGTCCCTCCACGCTTCTTCTTCAACCCCGCCAGTATTTTTTCCGGCGTAATGGGCAGGTCGCGGATGCGGACGCCCACCGCGTCGTATATGGCGTTGGCGATGGCTGGGGCCACGGGCACGCAGCCGGGTTCACCCACGCCTTTGGCGCCGTATGGGCCGGCTTCGTCCACCGGTTCCACCAGGATCGGTTCGACGGGCAAGGCGTCCAGGGCCGTGAGGATTTTATAGTCAAGGAAATTGTCGTTCTGAACCTTGCCGTCTTTCAGCACCAGTTGTTCGGTCAGCGCCATACCCGTACCCATCAGGGCCGCCCCGTACACCTGGCCTTTCAACAACAACGGATTGAGAGCCCGGCCCACGTCGTGCGCCGCGATGTATTTTAAAATCTCCACTTGGCCCGTCTCTTCGTCCACTTCCACTTCCACGCCGGTGGCGCCGTACGCGTATGAGCAGGAAAGATTGCCCTTGAATTCCTTGTCCAGCATTTCGTTGGGCGGATCGTAAAAGTGTTCCGCCGTGAGCACCGTGCCCTGGGCGGTGAAGTGGGCCTTCCTGAGCACTTTGTCCAGCGGCATGGCTTCTTCGGGATCGTACGTGGAGAACACCATCCGGTCCCGAAGGTCCAGGTCTTTGGGGTCCACGCGCATCATGGGGCCGGCCAGTTCCAATATTTTTCTTTTCAGCTTGGCCCCGGCGGCCAGGGCGGCGTTGCCGGACACAAAGGCCGCCCGCGAAGCGTGGGTGCCCACGTCCCAAGGGCAGATGCTGGTATCGCCCTTGACCACGGTGATGTCTTCGGGCAGCACGCCCACGCATTCGGCGGTTACCTGGGCGATGATGGTTTCCAAACCCTGGCCGATCTCCACGCCTCCGGTAATCACCGTCACCTTGCCGAAATCGTCCACGCGCATAATCATGCCGTGACCGTCGGATTTGTACACCCGGGCTCCGCCGCCCACGTGGATCAGGGACCCCAGCCCGAAGCCACGGGCTTTTTTGGGGTTTTTCCGGTGTTCGGCCCAGCCGAGCTTATCGGCCACGCCCTCGATGCATTCCCGAAGACCGCAGGTGGTCACTCGGAACCGTTGGGGGGTGATTTCGCCGGGTTGGTTCACGTTTAGGAGCCGGAATTCCAGGGGATCGATGCCGGCCGCTTCCGCCAGTTGGTCGGTGATGGATTCGATGGCGAAGGTGGCCTGGGGGTTGCCGTACCCGCGCATGGCCTGACTATAAAGGTTGTTGGTGTACACGCAGGTGGCCTTGTACCGTACGTTGGGCACCCGGTACAGGGACGAAATGGGTACCATCATCACCGACGGAGTGGTGGCCCCCCAACTGGTGTACGCGCCGTTGTCCAGGATCATGTCCACGTCGCGGAAGGTCAGGCGTCCGTATTGGTCGCACCCCTGGGCGATCCGGATGCGGGTGGGCTGGCGGGGGGCCTGAGCCAGGAACTCCTCCTCGCGGGAAAAGATCATCCGGACCGGTTTGTTCGTTTTATGGGCCAGCAAAATGGCTATGAATTCATATACATGGGTATCAAGTTTGCTGCCGAAACCGCCGCCGATGGTGGTGCTCAGAATCCGGACGTTTTTGCCTTCCAGCCCCAAACCGGCCAGAAAAGCGCCGAAATCATTCTGCGCCAGGTAGGGAATCTGGGTGATGGAATGCATGGTCAGGTTGCCGGACAGGTCGAATTCGGCCAGGCAGCCGCTGGCGCCCAGGCAGCAGTGAGCCACCCAGGTGGTGGAGAACCGGTCTTCAACCACATGGGTGGACGCGGCCCGGCCGGCATCCACGTCGCCGCAAACCAGGTTCCATGGGAGTTTCAAGCGGTTGGATTTGTTCGGCCCGCCTTTGGCATCGGTTTCGTGGATTAATGGGGCTCCGGGCAACAGGGCTTCTTCGGGATCGAAGACCGCCGGCAACGGTTCGTATTCCACCTGGATCAGGTCTACCGCCTCCCGGGCGATTTCGGAGTTGATGGCCGCCACGGCCGCCACTTCGTCCCGATACTGGCGGACCTTGCCTTTTTTTAGGGCCAGGTTGTCCTTCATGAACCCGATGGGGATCAGGGGTATGTCATCGCCGGTCAGTACGGCCTTGACGCCGGGGAGTTTCCGGGCGCGGGAGGCATCGATGGACAGAATCCGGGCGTGGACCTGGTCGCTGTATTTGATGGCGCCGTGGAGCATGCCCGGTTTTTTGAGGTCCTGGATGTACTGGGCTCGGCCGGCGACCTTTTGGGCCGCATCCATTTTGGGAATGGGCCGGCCCACGTACCGAAGTTCGCGGTCCCGAGTCATGGCCGCTCCTTGCCGGGTTCGTTCCCTGGCTTCGGGTTCGAGTCCGAAGATTCTCCGGCGGCCAGCACGGCTTCGATGATCTGGTTGTACCCCGTACAGCGGCAGAGGTTCCCGGCCAGTCCGGCCCGGACCTGTTTTTCGGTGGGATGAGGTGTTTCGGCCAAGAGGGCCTCGGCCGACATCACCATGCCCGGAGTACAGAATCCGCACTGCACCGCGCCGTGATCCACGAAGGCCTGCTGCAGGGGGCTCAGCCGGCCGTCATCGACCATCAGCCCTTCGATGGTGGTGACCAGGGCGCCCTCGGCTTCAAGGGCCGGAAAAAGGCACGAATTGACCGAGACCCCATCCACCAGCACGGTGCAGGCGCCGCATTCGCCCAAGCCGCACCCTTCCTTGGCTCCGGTCAGGCCCAGGTGGTCCCGGAGCACGGCCAGGAGCATTTCATGGGGTTGGACCAGCACCGTGACGGGTTCGCCGTTCACGGTGAATTCAAGAACGTGTTTCACGATCTTCTCCAGATAGCCCATTCCCGGCGATCAGGTTAGGATACGGCTTCCTTATAGAGTTGCTGGTTAGAGGGGGCATCACCCTTGCCCCAGTCATTGTTCACGCTCATCACGCGGCTTGGACGGCGAGAATTCGGATGCCTCCAAGGTGGTTTTTATGGTTGTCAAAACCATCTTAGTATCTCGGAAAATTTGATCATTCCAGAATCGAAGGATTGTGTACCCCAAGTTTAGTAACGAATAATCCCGAGCGGTATCCCGATTGACTTGCAGGAGGTGCTGGCTCCCATCCAATTCGATAATGATTCCCATTTCTAGACAAATAAAATCAACAACATAAGATTTTATTGGGTATTGCCTTTTAAACTTGTATCCGCTTAATCTTCTGTTTCTCAAAAAATACCAAAGATAATTTTCAGCATTCGTTTGATGTTTTCTCAATTTTCGAGCAATTCTGGTTTTCCACCCCTCACCCCGCCCTCTCCCGGGGACCAGGGCATGGCCCTGGTCCCGTATTTGGGTCCAGGGCATGGCCCTGGACCCCAGGGGAGAGGGGAAAGAATTTTCCAAGCAAGAATCATGATCAACAAGCATCAGCTCATCACGATCGTTTTGGACTCCATTTAGAATTTTGATTCTCATATGGATACACCCTTTTCAGCACTCTGGCCTACTGGCATAATCGGTTCACCCAACCATGCGCCGACTTGATCCCACGGTGGTTCGGCGTCTCTTAAATGGGCCAAGTTATTCTTTCCCCTCGCCCCCCTGGGGGAGAGGGCGGGGTGAGGGGGTTCTTTTTACCCCAAACTCTTTTGAAATTACCTAACCGGCATCACCCATTCTACCGTTTGGCTTTCCCTTCGCCCCCTTGGCGTCACGCCGGCCGCCCCATCCGGCATCGTTCCAGGGCCCGGAGGGCCATGCGGCGGACCATGACCCGGATGATCTCTTCGCGGTACCAGGCCTGGCCTCGGATGGAATCGCGGCACAGGGTTTCCTCGCACGAGGCCTCGCCGATCCCTTCAAGGAGTTCCGGAGTTATTTTTTTTCCTTTTAGCCGCTCTTCGGCCTCGGGCGTGCGGATGGGCGTGGGCGCGGCCACGCCGTGGGCGATCCGGGCCTGGCGGCAGGTCACTAGGTCGTCCTCCAGTTCCAGATGCACGGCCACGCTGACCATGGCCAGGTCCATGGCTTTGCGGCGGGCGTGTTTCCAAAAAGCCTGGGAATAGGGACCCGAGGGGATGGGGACGACGAATTCAGTCAGGATTTCATCCGGCCGGCGGATCGTTTTCCGGGGACCGGTAAAGAACTGGTCCAGGGGGATGTCCCGGGACCCGGCCGGGGAGACCAGCCGGACCTGGGTTCCGGCGGCCAGAAGAGGCGGAGCGGTATCGGCCGAAGGAGCGGCGTTGCAAATGTTGCCGGCCACGGTGGCCACGTTGCGGATCTGAACGCTGGCCATGACCCTGGCCGCGTCCGCCAACCCGGGTATCCGCCGGGCTACAAGGCTGGACCGTTCCAGGTCCCTTAAAGTGGTCAGGCCGCCGATGTGGACCTGGCCGTTCCCTTCGCGGATGTATCGAAGATCGGTCAACCGCCGGAGAGAGACCAGAATATCGGCTTCCAACCCGTTCTTTTTGAAGTCCACCATCACGTCGGTCCCCCCGGCCACCAGGCGGGCGGCCGGGCCGTGCCGAGCCAGAAGGTCCAGGGCCTCAGCCAGGGAGGCGGGCCGGAGATACTGGAACGTTTTCATGATTCCCTTTTCGTGGGGGGGAAGCGCGGCCGGAAAACCTGGGGCTTTCCGGCCGGCCGGATTACTTTTGCAGCACCCACTTGCCTTTTTCGATCTTGACCATGACCAGGGAATCCAGGCCCAGGCCGTTGTGGTCCTGGGCGGTGATGTTGAACACGCCCGAAACGCCGACCAGGCCGGTGGTGGATTCAATGGCCGCGCGGAGGGCGTCTTTTTCCACGCCCGCCTTTTTCATGGCGCCGGACAGGATCATCAGGGCGTCCCAGGCGTAGCCCGAATGGGTGTTGATGGGGAATTTTTCATCGTACTTGTTGGCCGCGTACAGCTTGACGAATTCGGCGATAACCGGCTTTTGGGGGTCGGTATCGGGCAGTTGTTCCCAGGCCATGAGCTTGGTGGAGGGCATCAGGTTGCCTTCGGCCGCCTCGGCTCCGGCCAACTTGATGTACATTGGGTCCGGCAGACCGTGGCACTGGAAAAGCGGGGCTTCGAGCCCGATCTGGAGCCGGTTCTTGGCCACGATGGACCCGGCGGGTCCGATGGTCCAGCAGACCACGGCCTGGGGACCGGCGGCCTTGATCTTGGTGAGCTGGGCGGTCATGTCGGTGTCCGAGGGTTCAAAGGATTCCTTGGCCACGATCTCCAGGCCGGTTTCGGGGCCCATTTTTTCAAGCCACCTCAGTCCGTCGCGGCCGAAGCTGTCGCTGGACGTGATGAGCGCCACCTTTTTCAGACCATTGTTCTTAAGGTATTCCAGCACTTTTCCGACGGCCACGGAGGACCGTTGGGGGGATTTGAAGATCCACCGGGCGGCGCCGAAGTCCATGTTGCCCATTTTGCCTTCCATGATCACCGGGTCGCCGCCCACGGTCATGATGGTGGGAATCTGGGCTTCTTCCAGCATTTTTTTGGCGGCCATGCCGGTATCGGTCCGGGTGGGACCAACCACGGCGACCACTTTGTCCACATTGATGAATTTTTTAACGATGGCCGCGGCCTTGGTGGGATCGCTTTCGGCGTCGGCCATGACCAGTTCGATTTTCCGGCCGTTGATGCCGCCTTCATCGTTGATTTTTGTGGTAACCATTTCCGCCACCAGCTTGGTGGGGGCGCCAATGGCCGCGGCCGGGCCGGAAAGATCGAAAAAAGCTCCGATCTTGATCGGTTCCTCGGCCCAAGCCGTGGAAAAACCAAGCAGCAGCAAGGCCGCCAGGATACTGGGAATCAGTTTTCTGCTCATGAATCAACCTCCATGGATGGGTCGCTGGGTGGTTTTTCGTTTCAAAAGGAATTCCCGATTGTATGCCGGTCGTTAAAACCGTTCGTCGAAGACCCGTTGGCTTTTCCGTTCGCTCCGGGGCAGCGAAGCGTACGGGACGATCCGAACCTGGGTTCGGACCATCAGTTCCTTGCGAATGCGGCCCTGGATGGATTCGGCCAAAGACGCGTCGCCGGCCGGGTCGGCGTCTTCGGCCCGTTCCACGGTCAGGGTCATTTCGTCCCGGCCGTCCGGTTCCCGAGTCAGCCGGATCTGGTATTCGGACCCGATGCCTCGGATCCGGCTGAGGATTTCATCCAAATGCCCCGGATAGATATTGACCGCGCGGAAGATGATCAGGTCGTCGGACCGGCCCAGGAGCCGGTCGTGCCGGGGAAGAAGGCAGCCGCAAGGGCAGGTCCCGGGGATCAGCCGGGTCAGGTCCCGGGTGCGGTACCGGATCAGGGGGGCCGCTTCCTTCCGGAGCGTGGTCACCACCATTTCGCCGATCTCGCCTTCGGGCGCGGGTAAAAGCGTGACCGGGTCCAGGATTTCCAAAAGGTAGTAATCGGCCCAGTAATGAATCCCCGTATGATGCACGCAGTCCAACCCCGTGCCGGGGCCGTACAGCTCGGTCATCCCAGGGATGTCGAACAGGTGCTCGATGCCCAATAGTTCCCGGATCCGGGCCCGCATGGCGTCGGACGATCGTTCGGATCCGAAGATCATTTTGTTCAGCATCAGTTTATCGCGGATACCCCGCCGCCGAACTTCTTCGG
>JAGVGV010000384.1 GCA_020056895.1 Deltaproteobacteria bacterium | reverse complement strand
TCTGACGTTCATATCGAACATCCCGCCCCTGGCCCTTTTGCCTATTTTATTCATTGCCCTGGGCGTGGATGAACTCAGCAAAGTGGCCCTGATTTTCATCGGCACCTTTCCCTTGATCGCCCGCGATACCTTTTTGTCGGTCCGCCAGATTCCCCAGGAGATGATCGTCAAGGCCCTGACCCTGGGCGCCAGCCAGTTCGGAGTGGTATACCGCGTGGTCCTCCCTCAGATCGTCCCCCGGCTGCTCGATACGGTCCGGTTGTCCATGGGCGCGGCCTGGCTTTTTCTGATCGCCGCCGAAGCCATCGCCGCCAAGGAGGGGCTGGGGTACCGGGTTTTTCTGGTCCGCCGGTACCTGTCCATGGATACCATCATCCCGTACGTGCTCTGGATTACCCTTATGGCGTATCTTATCGATCTGGCCCTTCGGACCGCCGTGGTCCGGCTGTACCCCTGGTATGGGGCCGGTGAACGGAAATAGGGCGGGGAGGCATTGTTGGCCATGGAAACGGAAAAGATAAAGCCGCCCGCCGGCGGAAACGAACCGACGAAGGATCCTGGAAAACCGCCCAAGGACCCCCGGGACGATTTCCTGATCGTCGATCACGTGGTCAAGGCGTACGGGGACCACATTGTTTTGGAAAACGTGAACCTCAAGATGGACCGGGGCGAACTGACCACCGTGGTCGGCCCGAGCGGCTGCGGCAAATCCACGCTTTTGCGGTTGATCCTGGGCCAGGAACAACCCACGTTGGGCCGGGTGACGGTGGACGAGGTGGACGTGGGGCCACCGGGGCCGGACCGGGGCATTGTGTTCCAGAAATACGCCTTGTTTCCCCATCTTACGGTTCTGGAAAACATCATGCTGGGTGACCAACTTCCTCTGGGCATGATTCAGGCTTGGAGCAACCGGAAGAAAATTCGGGCCGAAGGCCTGCAGTACCTGGAATATGTCCGCCTGGCCGAACACGCCTACAAATACCCCCACCAGCTTTCCGGAGGCATGCAGCAGCGGGTGGCCATTGCCCAGGCCCTCATCAAGAAACCCAAAATCCTGATGATGGACGAACCCTTCGGGGCCCTGGACCCCGGCACCCGGGAAGCCATGCAGGTTTTGATCCTGGACCTTTGGAAAGAACACGACATGACGATCTTTTTCGTGACCCACGACCTGGAGGAAGCGGTGTACCTGGGCACTCGGATCCTGGTGCTGTCCCAGTACTACCAGGGCGAAGACCGGGATGGGTCCCGAACCTCCTGGGGCGCCCGGATCGTGGCCGACCACCCGCTCAACCGGATGGCTTCGTCCACCCGGGTCAAGACCACGGACCGGTTCGGAGCCTTGATCGCCCAGATTCGCGAAGATGGGTTTGATCCTGAAAACAGGAAGCAAATAAAAGACTTCAATATGAAGCACCCGGATTCGATTTTATAGACGGGAGGCGGAGGTCTTTTTTACAATGATAGGTCAGAACCAAGCTTCCTGATCGGTTCGATTTAGGGGCTGTTTCTAAAAAGTCCTTTTGCCCAATCTTGGGTGTCGGCCTTGCTTTGAATTCCTCAAAACAGGTCAACGATTCCTCCGGATTCAAAGCCTCGGCCTCCTTGATCTTGGGGAAAATTCCGTTTTTGGAAACAGCTCCTATTATTGAGGCATTTTTTTATATAGTTTGCGAAAGCGGACCTGGGCTCCGGCCGGCGGGGTGTCGGGTTTAAGAACGGCCAAAATCAGTTCCGCGGCATTCGGGGTGGGCGCCAATAGGGCGGTTCGGTCTCCAACGGTCAGGGTTATCTCTTGAACCGGTCCCAGATTCATGTGATCGAGCAGCCGGCGGGCGGCTTCCTGGAGCAACATGAGGCTCCGCGCGGCCGCGGGGCAATCCTCGGGCGCCCGGCCCCAGGCGCCGCGAAGATCGCCGGTGACGGCATCGACTCGAAACAGGGTGTCGGCCCACTGGGTCCAGGGGATCGGTTCCGGCCACTCTTCTTCGGCTGGTGAAACCGGGGATGGGAACAGGTGAAGCAGGTGGCAGGCCGAGCCCCGGTCCGTGAAGAAGACGGTGAAGGATTGGGACTGGGCCATTTTCCGCAATCCGCTTCCGGCCGAGTGGAAATATGGCCGGCCACACCGGAAATCCTCCAGGGTTTGCCGGTGATCGAAGCCGGACCCGCCATCCTGAACCCGAATCAACAAACCAGCGGCGCCTAAAAAAATCCGAACAAGAATAACCAATTCCGGTTTTTTCCGGTGGCCGTGGGAAAAGGCGTTGGCCAGAATCTCGCTTAAAAGGCCATGATCGCCGATCAGGTCGTGTCGAAAGGATTGGAGCCAGGGGTCAAGGAAGGCGGCCAGTTTCCGTTCCGCCTGAAAAAGCCAGTCATAGCCCTCGCGGTAGGGCGAATGGGGGACCGGCTCGAAGTGGGCGGGGCAAATCGTTTCGTCCCGGATCAATCGGTGGGGCCCTAGCTGGTTCAGAGCCGAGGGCAGGTCTAGGTCGAGGAACATGGGGCGTCCGGTTCCTCAGCCAGTCCCGGCCGGCCCAGACCCCCGCCAATCAGATGGGCCAGTTCTTTTTCGTCGGCGGGCAGGTGGTCGAAAACGGTGAAGGCGAAACCCACGTGGTCCAGGCAATGGGCGTCCGACCCGGCCACGGGGTGCCAGCCATGGGTCTGGCCAAGGCGCCGGGCGCTTTCCCCGAAGGGGCCGCGGGTCATGGTGCTTAGGATTTCCACGGCATCGATGCCTGGCGGATACACTGGAGAGTCCTGGACATTCACTCCTGGATACTGAAGATGGGGATGGGCCAGGATCACCACCGCGCCCTGCCGATGGGCCGCCGCGATGGATTCGGCCACCGGCCGGTTCGGTCGAAGGCCGTCCAGATCATCCAGGCCGATCAGCAGAAAATGGCCTTCCCGGCAGGCGAGTTCCACTCCTCGATAGACTTTTTGGTCCGGCATGGTTTCGGCCAGGCGGGCCAGTTCATCCCGAGCCCACAAAATGTTGTGCTCCGTCAGAACCACCCCCCCAAGGTCCCGGCTCCGCATGTACGGCCCCAGACCTTCGGGCGACAAGGATTCGGCGCAGGGGGAATGGCGCCGGGTGTGAACATGGAGATCAATGCGGCAGGCCGGGCCGCCGCGAAGGTTGATCTTTGTCAGCATGAACACCAGCCGGGAACGTGGTTCCAAATAAGTTGAGAGGGATGGGCGGGGGGGCGCTGGAAACGCTCCCCCCAAGGCTCATCCTTCCGGCGGAATTCGTCAGCGGAAGAAGCGGGCGATCTTCTGAATGGAGGATTCCAGCTTCATTTTAGCGATGGCCAAGCTGCTTTCCTTTTCCAGGATCAGCACCATATGGATGTGAGCCCGGCCCGAGGCGGTGGTGGAAAAATCCGTGGCCTCATTCAGGCAACGGGCGATGACCTGGGCTTTGGGGGCCTCCACATGAACCATGTTTCCCCGGCCGATTTCCATGATATCCGAGGCTTTTTGAGCTTTGAGCAGAACCTCGTTGGCCAAGGCCCCAAGTTCGACGAACTTGATGCCGCGAAGGTTGAATTCGGCCGCCAGTTCACCCTGGGGGGTAAAGACCCCAACCGCCATGAAACCGGTTACATCCTTGAATTCCTCAAGAATTTTGGCGATCTCTTCCATGTCTCTTCCTCCTTCCGCCTTCAGGAAGGCGGATTCCGTTATTATGTTGGTCGCATCCGAGGGAAGGGTCGGCTCGAACAGGCCGTCTTCCGGTATAAATTCCAGTGTTTCGCCGCCGTTCGCGATGGGTTCCCCGTCCCCGGAAGATTCCTTTTCCGCGTTTGGGGGCCTGTCGTCCAGTTCATCCTGAAAGGCTACGTCCAGTTCACGTATCAGAAGGTTTACTTCGTCGTTCGACTCCCACGTTTTCTGTTCAGCAGCCAACCCTAAAGCCTGCCCGATTTCATCGAGACCGCGATCGATGCGCCGTTTGAAGGCCCGGGTGCTCGGGTTTTTGATGATGAATTGGAAGTCCTTGCGGGCGAGCATGGTTTTTAGAGCATCCTCGCCGCGGAGGGTCTCGTAGGCCGCGTCGTACACCTCGCCGTTCCGGATATAGATGAGGCCGGCTTTTTTCTCGGCGTCCAGCAGTTCGATCAGGCCTGTTTCGCCGGTTTCCACAAACGCGGTCAGAAGGTCGAACAAGGATCGGCCCGCCGGCAGGCCGGCTTCATTCCGGTCGGCCAGGGCTTCGACGGCCACGCATAGAAGCTTGAGAGACATGGGTTTTTCGAAACAGAACCCCGCGCCCATCCGGGCCGCCACCTTCAAATAATTCCCCGGTAGTCCGCTTGTTTCACCGGAAATGGCGATGATCCCGACCGCGTAGTCCTCTTTTTTCATTTTGCGAATGGTTTCCAGGCCGTCCTGGTTGGGCATGAAGAGGTCTACGACCACCACCTGGGCCGGATACCGGGATTGCAGGGACGTTCCTTTCAAACCATCATCGGCCGTTTCCACTTCATGGCCGGCCTGTTGGAACGTCTCCTTGAGGATTTGCAGGATAATGGGATCATCATCCATGACGAGAATTCTGGCCACGGTCGGCTCCTGTCCACATGCCTTGAAAGGCCGCGCCCCAGGCCCCCAACAGCATTTTCCCGTTAATGGTCGGGTTTTCGTTTACGGGATTAAGGAATAATGAAAAACACGGGATAAATGTTACCACAACCACTAATGGGGATCAATAAAAAACGTTGTTCTCCAGGTAAGGGTTCAGTTTCGGGTGGCGCCGGACCAAGGTTTCAGCCTTCGTTCAGCGCCTTCGCTTTTGGGAGAAGCACTCAGCGATCAGCCGTCAGCTCATACGGAAGGAATGCGGGTTTTTTTAATTTTCCAAAAAAACGCATTCTTTCCGCTTTCGAATTCCGGTGATAACCAGGTTGCGCGACGAGGCCATGGGGCAAGGCGGGCGAGCCTGGCGGAGCGCACGTTTCCGGGGTTCCGGCATCCAAAAATTCCCGGCGGGAAAGCAAAAGGAGCGATTTCGGGGAATCCAGCCCGATCTCGCCCCTCGCGGGTCGTCGGTGGTTATTTCGACAAGGCGTGCGCCACTTCCAACGCCGCCGAATAATTGGGTTCCTGGCCCAATTCGGGCAGCAGTTCGGCGTACCGCACCACCTGGTCGCGGTCCAGAACCCAGACCGCCCGAGCCAGCAGCCGCAGTTCCTTGATCAGTACTCCATAAGTTTCTCCAAAGGAACCGGACCGATGATCGGACAGGCTGACCACCCGTTCCACGCCGTTGGCGCCGCACCAGCGCTTTTGGGCGAAGGGAAGGTCCATGCTGACGGTCAGAACCACGATGTCCGGGCTCAGATGAGTGACTTCGTTGTTGAACCGCCGGGTTTCAATGTCGCATATCGGAGTATCCAGGCTGGGCACGGCGGCCAGAATGACCACCTTACCCTTGTATTGGGAAAGCCGGACCGGGGCCATATCGTTGCCGGTCAATTCCGCGTCCGGGGCTTTTTCACCCACTTTGATCTCCGGACCCACCAGGGTCAGGGGCAGACCTTTCATGTTCACCAAACCCGTTCGTTCCGCCATGTTCCGTCCCTCCTTCATCGGGATTCCCGTTCCAAGGCCCGAACCGGAATCCCGGCCGGGAGCGTTGTTTTCACAAGGTAGGGATCCCGGCCGCCAACATCAACCACTCATCACTCCATAATGAAAAGAAAAGGGAAAAGCCGTCCGGATTCCCGGTCCGGTTTTATGATAAACTAAGGTTGATTCAACCGTACGGCGAGGTTTCCAAAGACAGCGTGACGTCACCCTCAATCCTGATACCCATTGTTTCAACCCTGGAACCGGAGTCCACCGGCGCGCCCGCCCTTTCCGGCCGAGCCTTCGTGGCGGCCGTGACCGGCAAGTCCGGCGCGGGCAAAACCACCCTGGCCGAACGCACGGCCCTATTGTTGGCGGATCCGGTCCGCGAACGATCCGCCGTGGTTGTGCCCCTGGACGCCTATTATCACGCGTATGCCCATCTGCCTTTCGAGGAGCGGGCCCGCCAGGACTACGATCATCCGGACGCCCTGGATTGGGACCTTCTCCTGAAGCAGATCGGCCGGTTGGCTCAAGGCCGGTCCGTGTTTCGTCCCCGGTACCTGTTTGACCGGCACACCCGGGGGGAAGGCACGGTTCGGGTCCCGGCCGCCGGGATCGTGATTCTGGAAGGCATGTTCGCCTTCGACCCCCGGCTTCGTCCCCTGGTGGATTTCCCCATGTTCATCGACGTACCCGATTCGGTGGCTCTGGCCCGGTGCCTTCGGCGGGACGTGGCCGAACGGGGACGAACTCCGGAATCGGTTCACGAACATTTCCAGAACCGGATGGCGCCCGGTTTCAAGCGGCATGTGGAACCTTTCCGGTCCTACGCCCGTTTGGCGCTTCGAGGAGAAGACGACCTGGACGCCTTGGCCGCCCAGGCCGCCCGGATGATTCAAGCGGCGATGGAGGATGAAACCCATAACCCCGCGCTGGTTGGGGAGGTGCGCAAGGCATGAACGGGATAACGAAAGCGATGATCCTCGGTTTGGTCTTCGGTTTGATGCTGGCGGGCAATGCCCAGGGGCAAAACGCGGTGGACCTGACGGGCAAGAGCGTCAGCCGGGAGGAGTTGATCCAGGCCCTGAAGCCTAAATTTCCGCCCACCCCCGCGGCTCCGGCGGAAGGTCCGCCACCGCCGCAAGGCCCGGCCCCGGCGGATGGTTCACCTCCGGCTGGACAAGGCCCGGCGGCATCGGCTCCCGCCGACGCCGGTACGTCGG
>JAGVGV010000697.1 GCA_020056895.1 Deltaproteobacteria bacterium | reverse complement strand
CTTTGCGCAGGCGAAAATCCAGGTGGGGGCCCGTGGACAGGCCCGTGGATCCGACGAATCCGATCAGATCCCCCTGTTCGATTTTCTGGCCGACCGCGAGCCCCGGAGCGAACCCCGAAAGGTGCGCATAGAGCGTCATATAATCGTGTTTGTGATCCACGGTGACGGTCTTGCCGTACCCGCCTTTCCAACCAACGTGGGAAACGGTTCCACTGGCTACGGTTTCCACCGGAGTCCCGTTGGGGGCGGCATAATCCACGCCCTCGTGAGGCCGGGCATATTTAAGAATCGGGTGGAAGCGCGACTTGGAAAAAAACGAGGTGATCCGCCGATATTGCAAGGGCGATTTGAGGAACAGCTTGTGGTGCGACTGGCCCTGGGCGTCGTAATAGTCGCCCTTGCCATCGGCCCCCACGAAATGGAACATTTCGATTTTTTTGCCCTTGTTCACGAATTCGGCGGCCAGGATCCGACCGGCGCCCTGGGGCCGGCCCTGGATGTATTCCCCTTCGAACAGGAATTTATACGAATCGCCCGGCTGGATGTCGGTGAAAAAGTCCACTTCCGAAGCGAAAAGTTCGGCGAAGCTCATGACCACTTCCGGATCCAGGCCCTGGCGGCTGACCGCCGATTCCCACAAGCTCCCCTGGATGGTCCCGCCGGCGGCGGTCCAACTTTGAATGGGTTCATACTTCCGCCAAGCCGCCACGTACCGTGACGATACCCGGCGGATCAAAAGCGTGGGGCCGGAAACAGGCTGGTATTCAATCCGAGCCGGTTCGTTCGCCCCCCGTTCTTTCCACAGCCTGACCTTGGCTCCGGGACGGACCTGGGTGAGGTCCAACAGGTCCTTGACCGCTTCGGTGACGGTTCGGATCTGAACCGTATCGAGCCCCAGCCGGCCCAGGGCATGGCCCAAGGTTTCCTTTTTACCAATCGTCTCTTCGCGGCGGACCAGCCGGCTTTGTTCATTCACCAGGGACTGAAACGGACCTTCGGCCAACGGAGGAAAGGACGGGACGCCGGACGTATCAATGACCGGCGCGGCCAGTTCCCGCGCGGTCCGGTGTTCGGCGCGACGAAGGACAACCAGAGCCAAACCAATAATGAGGGCCAATCCCAACAGGGCCAGCCAACGCCGCCGAAACCGCCGTTTGCCGCCAGGCTGGATTGGAATGGGTCCGCTTCGCGCCATGCTCCCCCGGTGTTCCGGGGTGGCCCCGGATGGATTGAACCGCCCGTTTATAACGCAACGCGCGGCGGATGTCCACCCGCTTTCGTCTTATAATTTCAACATGTTGAAATCAATATTAAAATGAATAAACCGCATCCATCGCTCACCACAAAGCCGCTCCGCCCTCGAACACGGCCATGATCTGAAGCCCCCGGCTGGCGCCCACCCGGGTGGCGCCGGCCTGGATGAAAGCCCAGGCCTGGTCCAGGTCCCGGATTCCTCCCGAGGCCTTGATTCCCACCTTGGGCCCCAAATGGTCGCGAAGGCGGCGGACCACATCCAATTTGGCCCCTTCGCCGAAAAACCCGGTGGACGTTTTGATCATGGCGGCGCCAGCCAAAACGGCGGCCGAGGCCGAGGCCAGGATTTCATCCATCGTCAGGTCCGATATTTCCAAGATGGTTTTTACCGGCAGAGGCGCCACGGCTTGGACCACGGCCTGGATTTCGGCCGCCATCCGGTCCATTCGGCCGGTCCGAATGTAGGCCCGGTTCACGACCATATCGATCTCCCCGGCGCCGGCGGCCGCCGCTTCCCGGGCTTCAAAGACCTTGGTCCCGATGGTATGGAACCCCAGGGGGAACCCGATCACGGTCTGGGTTACGGTTTTCGTTCCTTTAAGGATGGGAGCCACTTCGGCCACCATGAACGGCGGAACGCAAAAGGCGGCCACCCGGGTTCGGGCCGCCTCCCGGGCCTGGACCCGGTATTCCTGTAGCCCGGCCGTGGGCGTGAGGAGGGTATGGTCGATGCACCGCGCCAGTTCGAAATCCGGATTGAGGCCGGAGGGGATGGAATCCATTCGCTTTTTCTCCCGATTTATGGTTTTTCTGGGAAATGCCCCGGGTTCCGGTGGTATCCCCTGGTCACCTGATTGAGTATAATATAAGGAAGCCGATCAGGGAATAAAGACGGAAAGGAGAACGAGGACTCCGTGGTCTTACCGTTCATAACTCCGGAGTGGCCCGGAATCGGAGGGGAGATCAAGGCATCGCCCCAGGATTTCGTGGTCGAGGAAATCCCGCTGTACGATCCCAGCGGGCAAGGGGATCATGTGTATGTCCGCCTGGCCCGGGAAGGCCGGACCACTCGGGACGTGGTCCGCGATCTGGCCCGTGTTTTCGCCTTGAAAGACGGCGACATCGGCACGGCGGGCCAAAAGGACAAGCACGCCCGGTCCATCCAGACCTTTTCCCTTCCGCTCCCCCGAACGCCCGAAGGCCCCATCGCGGACCGGATCCAGGCCGAGCTGGGGTTGGAGGTCCTGGCGGTCCGGCGGCACGGCAACAAGCTGAAAACCGGGCACCTTTTGGGCAACCGGTTCCGGGTGGTGCTCTCCGGACCCGTGGACGGAGCCTTGGATAAAGCGGCCCGGGTGTCCGAGGCTCTTCAAACCCGGGGTCTGCCCAATTATTACGGTCCCCAGCGGTTTGGCGCGGACGGCGACAACGCGGAAAAAGGCAAGGAAATCCTGGCCGGCCGGGGTCCCCGGCAGAAATGGCTTCGGACCTTCCTTCTTTCGGCCTTCCAGTCCGATCTGTTCAACCGGTACACGGCCCGACGAATCGACCAGGGCGGGTTCAACCGGATTTTCAGCGGCGATGTGGCCAAAAAAACCGACACCGGCGGGTTGTTCATGGTCGAGGATATCGACGCGGAAGCGGTTCGTTTCGACAAAGGGGCCATCACTTACACCGGCCCCATTTTCGGATATAAAATGATGGCCGCCCAGGGCGAACCGGGCCAGTGGGAGGCGGACCTGATGGCGGAAGCCGGGTTGACT
>JAGVGV010000432.1 GCA_020056895.1 Deltaproteobacteria bacterium | reverse complement strand
GCCTTGGTTCAGTATCCAGGTTACCCGGACGCACATTATAAAATACGTGGGAGTCAGCGGCGATTTTCAACCCATCCATCACGACGAGGCGTTCGCCAAATCTATTGGCCTGCCGTCCATTTTCGCCAACGGAATGATGCATGGCGGCATGCTGACCCGGGTTCTGACCGACTGGGCCGGCGTCGAAAGCGTCCAACGGTTCAAAATCCGGTTTGGAGCCGTGGTTTGGCCCGGAGATACGCTGGCCTTCACGGGCCGCGTTGAAGGCAAACGGATTGAAGGGGAAAACCACCTGGTGGATGTTTCGCTCACGGTTACCAACCAAAACGGGGAACAAGCCATTTCCGGCCAAGCCACGTTGCGCCTTCCGGTTCGGGCTTGAAAAAAAGAGGGACTCATGGATTTCACGATTACCGAAGAACAGCGTTTGTTCGTGGATTCCGTAGAAAAATTCGCCCGCAAGGAGATTGCTCCAGGGGCGATCGAGCGCGAGGAAGTGGGGGAGTTTTCCTGGGAGTGCTGGCGAAAGCTGGCCGAATTCGGCCTGTTGGGATTGTCCATCCCGGAAAAATACGGGGGCGCCGGTGCGGACGCCATGACCACCATTTTGGCCCTGATGGCCTTTAACCGGGCGGGCCGGGACGGCAGCCAAACCGGAGCCTGGGCCACGCACATGCTGCTGGCGGCCATGCCCATCGCGGAACTTGGAACCGAGGAACAGAAACGAAAATACCTGCCCGCCATGGCCAAAGGCGAAAAAATGGGGTGCCTGGCCCTGACCGAACCCGAAGCGGGCACCGACGCCACCAGCCTGAGAACCACCGCTCGGCTCGATGGGGATCATTACCTTCTGAACGGGTCCAAAACCTTTATTTCCAACGCGCCCATGGCGGACGTCTTCATCACGTTCGCGAGCGTCGACCTCTCCAAGCGGGCGGGCGGGCTGACCATTTTTATCGTCGACCGCGATTGCCCGGGAATCGCCACCGGTCCCCCTTTGAAAAAATTCGGCGCCCATTCCTGGCCCACCGGAGAGATTTTTTTTGAAGACTGCCGAGTGCCGGCGGCCAACCGCATCGGCCGGGAAGGCGAAGGATTCAACGCCCTTTTGACCAGTTTGGGTTGGGAGCGGATCGCTTTCGCCCCCTTCGTGGGCCAGATGGAAGCCGATCTGGCCGACTGCGTCGAGTACGCCAAAACCCGCCGTCAATTCGGCCGCCCCATCGGCAAATTCCAATTGGTTCAGGCCATGCTGGCGGAAATGAAAATGGATGTCGAAGCCTCCCGCCTGATGACCTACCACCTGGCCTGGAAAAAGGATCGGGGCGAGTTCATTGGCCTGGATGCCGCCATCGCCAAAACGTTCATCACCGAAGCCGCCCAACGATGCGCCGACAGGGCCATCCAGGTGTTCGGCGGATACGGCTGCATGCGGGAATGCCCGGTGGGCCGGACTTTATGGGGCGCCAAAATGGGAACCATCGGGGGCGGAACCAGCCAAATCCAACGGACCATCATCGGCCGCATGCTCACGGGCCTGTAAGAACGCCGTAAGGGAGGATTCATGAACCGTTTTCGAGGAAAAACCGCGATTGTCGGCATCGGCGAGGTTCCCACCGGGCACTTTCCGGAACGATCCTTCGTCGACGCGGCCATCACCGTGTGCGAAGCCGCCATAAAGGATTCCGGCGTCCCAAAGCACGCCGTCGATACCATCATTCCCATCGGCGTGGTCAGCAACCCCTTGGACAACGCCAATGTCGTCTGTTCGTGGTTGGTGGAAGAACTGGGTCTGGGCAAAACCGCCAAAAGCAATTTCCAGGTTATGTCCGGCGGATCCAGTTCGGCCAATGCCCTGAAAACCGCCTCGTCCCTGGTACTGGCGGGGTTGTCCCAGGCGGTCCTGGTGGTTCACTGCGACCGCCTGGGGACCGGTATCGATTTCAACGCCGCCGTCACCGCTTTTGCCCGAGCTTCGGTCAGCCAGGAATATGAAGTTCCCTATGGCTGGGGGCAGTTGGGCCTGGCTGGCCTGCTTCAACAGCGATATATGTACGAAACCGGAACCACGGAACGCCAGATCGCCTCCGTGGTGGAATCATTGAGAAAGTGGGCGGCGCTGAACCCCAACGCCATGATGCGCAAGCTCAGGACCGCCGACGAAATCCTGGATTCGCCCGTCATTTCGTCCCCGGTCCGCAAACGAACCATGAACGTTCTGGCCGACGGCGCGGCCGCGTTTATCGTCACTTCGGCCGAATGGGCCAAGGATCTGACCGATCAACCCGCCTATGTCCTGGGTGTTGGCTCCCGTTGCACCAATTTTACGTCCACCCAACAGCCAAAAAATTATCACGCCGCCTGGGGACCGGCGGCGGATGAAGCTTACACCATGGCCGGCATCCAGCCAAAAGACGTGAAGGTGGCCGAAATCTACGACGCCTTCCCAACGTTCATCCTGATCACCATGGAATTGTTGAAGCTTTGCGAACTGGGCGAGGCGGGGAGATTGGTGGAAAACGGCCACACGTCGCCAGGCGGCCGTCTGCCGGTGTCCACCAATGGCGCCATGATGGCTCAAGGGCATACCGGCGCCGGCGGCGGAGTGGCCATTTTGGTGGAAGCCGCCCGCCAAGTGATGGGCAAGGCCGGGGAACGCCAGGTCCCGAACGCCGATATCGTCGTGGAAACCGCTTCCGGCGGAGTGGGCATGGATTTTCACGTGGGCGTTTTGGGAAGGGAGGCCTAGTTCATGACCGAATATACCAAACCATTGCCGCTGATCACCGACCTGAGCCGTGTGTTCTATGACGGTTGCAAGGAACGCAAACTGCTGTACCAACAATGCCGGGAATGCGGCGAAGTGATTTTTTTCCCCAAAAAAATCTGTTCCAACTGCATGAGCCGCGACCTTGAATGGAAACAATCCCAGGGCCGGGGGAAAATCCATTCTTTTACCGTCACGTATTCCTATGCGCCACCGGAATTCGCTAAGGATACCCCCTATGCCTTGTCCATCATCGCCATGGACGAAGGGTTTTACATCATGAGCAACATCGTGGATTGCGATTTCGACAAACTCGTCTGCGACCTGCCCGTGGAAGTGGTTTTTCAGCCGGTTACGCCGGACATCACCCTTCCCAAATTCAGGCCGCGCCCCCCTGCCCGGTGAGTGGGCGTATGCGGATCGATCTGACCGGTAAGGTGGCCCTGGTGACCGGCGGAGCGGGCGGAATCGGCCGGGCGGTTTCGTTCACGCTGGCCGAAGCCGGAGCCCGAGTGGTGGTTACGGACATCGCCGAAAACCTTGGAGACAACGTTCCAAAGCACGCCGGCCGGTCCATGCGGTATCGAAAAATGGACGTCGGCTCCCTGTTCGACGTCACCCAGGTGGTCCAGGAAATAGCTCAGATCGAGGGCGGCCTGGACATCCTGGTGAATAACGCAGGAATCATGAACAACTTCGCCTTGATGAAAGACCATGACCCCGAACTTTTTATCCGGGACATCCATGTCAATCTGATCGGCGCGTTCCATTGCTCCCGGGCCGTCTGGCCGCGCATGGCGGAAAAAGGCTGGGGCCGGATCGTCAATATGTCCTCGATCACAGCGCAGGGTGGAGCTTTCGCCGCTCCGGGGTATAGCGCTTCCAAAGCGGGGCTTTTGGGGTTGACCAGAACGTTGGCCCTTGAAGGCGGAGCGCTTGGCATCACCGTCAACGCGGTGATGCCCGGACTAATCGAAACGGAACCCATACGGCGGCATGGGGCCAAGGTTCTTGAAAAAGCAACGAAACGGATTCCCGCCGGCAGGCTGGGGCGACCGGACGACGTGGCCGTCCTGACAGCGTTTCTGGTTTCTCAGCAGGCCGGATACATCACCGGAGCCGCTGTTCCCGTCACCGGCGGAATTGAATTATTCTCCATGTGAAAAAAGGTGGCTCCCCTTTGGCCGACGCCCGAGAGGGAACCTTTGGGAAACGGAAACCATTATTCCTTTTCCGGGTCCGAACCAGTTCCCCCCTGATCCCCGTCCGCTCCGGCCCCGTCCCCGGTTTCCGGGTCGGGCTCCGGAGGCTTCGGCGGGTATTCCGCCCAATACAGCACGTCCCGCCAGTCGTCCAGGCTGGTCATGGTCCATTCGAACAGCTTGTCGAGATCCCCCCCGCTCAGGTGGATAATGCCAAGCTGAATCCGGGACCGCCCGTTTTCGTCCATCTCCCGGCCCGCCATCTCCAGGATCGACAGCACTTTTTCCGTGGGTACGTCAGGGAAGGCCTCGGCCGCGGCGGACATGACGCCCATCCAGGTCCGGGGCCGTCCATCCGGCCCGGCCTTGGGCTGGCGTCGGAAGAACCGGTGGATCACCAGCCCCAGGGCGGCCAGAGCCAGAACCGCACCGCCGAATTTAAGCTGAGCCACCGCCACCGCCGGAAACAGGCTGAAGCGGACCCGGCCCGGAGTCACCAGGGCATCCAGGTGCACCAACGCCCCCACCGCCACCGCCACGGCTATGGCGCCGAACAGTAAGGGCGAAAGCCTTTTTCCCCGAAAAAGGCGGATCAGCGCTCCGAACAGGAAATACGGCGAAAGGGCGAGCCCCAAGGCCAACCACGCTTCGCCGGAGAAACCACCCCGGAGACGGGCCAACTGGCCCACCACCGTCACCGCCGCCACGGCGCCGATGATGACCAGGGTGAAGCCCCTTCGCACCCACGAATCCGGCATCAGCCCGTTTCTCCTTCCTGCGTCGTTCCCGACCTCGACGAAAGGGATTGGCTGGCCCCGTGGGTTCCGTTGTGAACCGGGACCTGTTCCACTCGGTTTACCCCGAGGAACCCCATTCCTTTCAGGCAATGATACCACGTTCGAGGCCGATGTTCGCGGACCTGAAAAGAGCGGAACCGGCCCGCCGCTTTTTCCTTTCAAACGATAACCTTGAAGCCCGCACCCGCTTCTCGGGGATTGCGGTTGACAAAAAAAGATGGCTGTCATTACACTGATGTCTGGTTCCTTTCGACAACCGTGGTTTGGGATGGATCCCCGAGTGGGGCTACGGGCCGTTTCGCGATCGGGAAACCACACGGGCCGATCAAACCGCCGTATGTGGAAAGGCAAAAGGGACACGCTTTTTCGGGCGAGGAGAAAAACAGCGGGATGAAGACGATTTATGTAGGCAATCTGCCTTTCAGCGCCTCGGAAGACGAGTTGCGCAAGCTGTTCTCCCGGTATGGTGAGGTCCATTCGGTCAATCTGATCATGGACCGCGAAACCGGCCGGCCTCGTG
>JAGVGV010000396.1 GCA_020056895.1 Deltaproteobacteria bacterium | reverse complement strand
GGATCCATCTCACTCTTCTTCAGGACGACCAAGCGACTCGGGCCGGCATTCTGGGCGCTCTGGATCATCTTGCCGAAACGGCCATGCCCCAGGACACCACCGTGGTGTTTTTCGCCGGCCATGGGGTTTTGTGGGGGGACCAGTACCATTTCGTCACCCACGACTACACCGGCCGGCTGGGCGAGGACTGCCTGATCGGCTCCACCGGGCTGGTGGCCGCCTCCACCCGGATCCGGGCCCTGAGCCAAGTGTTCATTCTGGATTCCTGCCATGCCGGAGGCGTGGACTACGTGATCGGCGGGCTGTACGACGCCCGGATGGCGGTCATGGCCAAGCGGTTGGGGCTTCACCTTTTCGGCGCTTGCGCGTCGTACCAGTCCGCCCTGGATGGGTACCAGGGCAACGGTCTGTTCACTCATTTTCTGCTGGAAGGGCTGGGAAAGACCGACCAGGCGGACCGGGACGGCGACCGGACGGTCAGCGTGGTGGAACTGGGCCGGTACACCCGGCGGGAAACCGAAGCCGCGTCGCGCCGGCTGGGGCCCCGCCAAAGCCCCTCCATTCTTCATTTCGGCCGGGATATTCCGCTTTCCCACCGGCCGTAAAAACCAAAACGCGAAGGACAAGGAGCGCATTTCCCAAGAATGGGCCGAGAGGGGCATCAATCCCCGGCGACCCCAAAGCGGTTTTTTCCCGGCGGTTCGTGTACAATGAAATCATTTCGCTTGGAAGACGACGACGGACCGTCCGGGGAGCGGATTCCAAGCCCCACGGCGGACCATGGTCCAACATGAACGCCAACCCACGAGCCTTCCGGGAAACGGCCGGCTTCGGGGACTCATTTCATGAAACCACGGACCAGCCTGCTGATCCTGGCCCTGTTGACCATCTTTTCCGCTCTGACCGGAGTGGCCATCTATTTCTATTTGCAGCGCCAGGCCATGATCTGGGAGGATGACCGTCAGGCGTCCATCCAGGCCGATATGATCCGCGAACACCTGACCTTTTCCCTAACGGAAAACATCAAGGCGGTCAGCGCTCTGGCCGGAGTACCCAGCCTGCGGAACGTATTGCGCTTGGCCGGCGAAGCGGAAATGGCCGAAGCATACATGGTTCTCGACCATTTCCGTTTTTCGCTGGGAGCCGATGCCTGCTACGTAGTGGACCTGGAAGGCCGGACCGTGGTCTCCACTCATCCATCGGCGCCGGGGGTTTCCGGTCCGGTGTATTCCGCCAGGCCGGATTTTCAAAAAGCCCTGACCGGCCTGCCGGACGCTCAGGTGTACGTTCATCCCGGACCGAACGCCCAGGGGATTTATTACTCCTGCCAGGTGTACGATCAGGATTCGGGCCACGCCACCGGAGTGGTGGCGATCAAGACATCGGACCAAAGTTTTTTCCATAGCGTGGCCATGGTTCCGGGGGTTTGGCTGGTGACCGACCCCAATGGCCTGGTGTTCGCTTCCAACCGGCCGGATTGGCTGTTCCGGGTGGTCGGCGGAATCACTCCGGAAAAAACCCTAGCCATCGCCGAGGACGGCCAATTCGGCCAAGGGCCTTGGGAATCCCTGGATTTGAAGCTCGATATGGACCGGAGCGCCGTGGACCCCCAAGGGAACCGGTACCGGGTCTATCGCCGTCACGTGGTGGACTACCCGGGCTGGAACGTGGTGTACCTCCGGGATCAGGAACCAGCCAACCGCCTGGTGCTGGAATCCTTGTGGAATACGGCCTGGGTGGCGGCGCCGCTCCTGTGCCTGCTGTTCGCCGCGGGCGCCCTGGTCCTATACCGGCTGGCCGACCGGGACCTGGCCCAGCGCCGCCAAGTGGAAGAGGCGCTGATGGAAAGCGAAGCCCGGTTCCGGTCCATCGTGGAAAACGCCCACTCCGGCATGTTGATCGCCGACGACCAATTCCGCCTGGTCTGGATCAACGAGGAAATGAGCCGGCTGCTGGACTGGCCCTCCCATGAAATCCTGAACCGGGATTTCAGGGATTTTCTGGACGCCTCCAGCCGGGAAATCGTCGCCGACAACTACGTCCGCCGCCAACGGGGCGAACCGGCGCCCGGACGGTATGAATTCAACGTGGTCCGCTCCAGCGGCGAACCGCGCCGGGTGGAAATCAGTTCGGCGGTGATCGTGGATTCCAGCGGTCGGCCTCGAACCATTGCCCAATTAAGGGACGTAACCGAAACCAGGCAGGCCGAGGAACGGCTGAAGGAAAGCGAAAGCAAGTGGCGCGGCATTCTGGAAACCATGGAGGAGGGCTATTTCGAGGTCGATCTGGGCGGCACCTTCACCTTCGTCAATGATTCCCTGGCCCGGATTCTCGAATATTCCAGGGAAAAGCTGACGGGTTTCAATTACCGCGACTATACCTCCCAGGAGATCAGCCGCCGGATTTTCGAAGCCTTCAATCAGGTGTTCAACACCACCGTCCCCCGGAGCGACCTCGAAGTCCCCGTCCGAACCCTGGCCGGCCGGATCAAGCACGTGGCCATGTCCTGTTCCCTGTCCATCGACCGGGACGGACGACCCCGGGGATTTTACGGCCTGGTGCGCGACGTTACGGCCCGGCGGGCGGCCGAAGAGGAACTCCGCGAAAGCGAGGAACGCTACCGCACCGTTCTGGAAGCGAACCCGGACCCCATGATCGTTTATGACATGGAGGGCCGGGTGGTGTATCTCAATCCGGCCTTCACCGAGGTCTTCGGCTGGACCCTCGAGGAGCGAAAGGGGCGGAACATGAGCCTTTTCGTGCCCGAGGAAACCATGGTCGAAACCCGGGAGATGATCCAGATGGTCCGTCAAGGCCAACGGTTTTCGGGCGTGGAAACCAAACGCTATACGAAACGGGGCGAAACGGTGCCGGTATCCATCAGCGGAGCCAGCTATACCGACCGGAACGGGCGGCTGTGGGGCAGCATCATCAACATCCGGGACGTCCGGACCCAAAAAAGCCTTGAAGCCCAGCTCCAGCAGGCCCAGAAAATGGAGGCCGTGGGCACTCTGGCCAGCGGCATCGCTCACGACTTCAACAATTTGCTTCAGGCCATGTCCGGCAACGTCCAGCTGCTCATCCAGCGGGCCGGCCGGGATTCCGATCTCCTACGATACCTGAACGAAGTGGATCAGGCCGTGGTCCGCGCCTCGGATCTGGTCCGGCGCCTCCTGACCTTCAGCCGCAAAGTGAAACCGCTGTTGACTCCGCTGGATCTAGGCCGCGAAATCCAGGCCACCATCAGCCTGCTCGAACGAACCATCCCCAAAATGATCCAGATCGATCTGGATATGGACCAGGACCTCCATCCGGTATTCGGAGACCCCGGCCAGATTCAGCAGGTGTTGTTGAACCTGGCCAGCAACGCCAAGGACGCCATGCCCGAAGGCGGCCGGCTGGGGATTCTGGCCCGGAATGTGTTGTTATCCGATGATTTTTGCCGGCTCCACGCCGATCTTGAACCCGGGGCTTTCGTCCAACTGGTGGTTCAGGATACGGGGGTGGGCATGAACGAAGAAACCCTGAGCCACATTTTCGAACCCTTTTTCACCACCAAGGAAGTGGGCCGGGGGACGGGGTTGGGGTTGTCGTCGATTTATGGGATCATGAAGTCGCACCGAGGCTTCATTCAGTGCCACAGCCGGTTGGGCGAAGGAAGCCGGTTCGATCTGTATTTTCCGGCGGGCTCCAGCCAGACTCCTCAGGTTTCACCCGGGCCGCCCGCGGAAAACAAGACCTCCGCCGGCCAGGAAACCATTCTTTTGGTGGATGACGAACGGGCCATCCGTCAAGTGGCAAGGGATTACCTGGAAGAATGCGGATACCATATCCTGGAAGCGGACAGCGGCGAGGCCGCCTTGGCCGTGTTCACCCAAGACCCTCGCCGGATCGACATGGTGATCCTGGATTTGGGCATGCCGGGAATGGGAGGGCAGCGTTGCCTGAGGGAAATCCTGGGGATCTACCCGACGGCCCGAGTCGTCATCGCCAGCGGGTATTCCACGGACGGCTCGGTTCAGGAATCTCTGGCCCTGGGAGCCAGATCCTTTTTGGGCAAGCCCTACCGCCTGTCCGAACTCCTGGAAAAGGTACGGGGGGTGCTTGGAGGCGACGCCGCGGCCCAGGCCGCTTTCCCGGATTCCACCTGATCCCGGCCGGCTCTTTTCCCCTGACGGCGTGATTTTGTCTTCGCGTCAAAAGGTATGCATCAGTCTCGGGTGGCATCGCGGAGTTTGGGTTCACGCTGAGACGGGGTGGGCTTCGGGTGCCGGGCTATCCGCACTCAGCACTCAGCTTTCAGCTTTTGTGGAAGGAATTCGTTTTTCATGGAAACCCAACAAATCCGCTCCGTTCCTTAAAAACTGACAGCTGCGTGCGCCAATCGCTGACAGCCTGTGGGAAAAGCCAACTCTTTACCAAATGGCTCACCTATTCCACAAAAGCCCCCGAAACTGAACCCTTACGCCAATGGTCATTATTCCATGGATTTTCTTTTTCATAAATTATAAAAACAACCGGCCCGCCAAAGGAAGCCGGCGGACCGGGAGGATAAACACCAATGACCGCTTCTTTCCATTCGGCTCTTCCCATCCCGCGCCTTTTGTGGGTGGCCAAGCAGGCCGCGTTGGCCGGCGGTGAAATTCTGGCCGAAGGGTATCACCGGCCCAAGAACATTCAGTATAAGGGCGACATCAATCTGGTGACCCAGTATGATCTGGCATCGGAACGGGCGGTGACGGGCATCATCGGCGAAGCCTTCCCCGACCACGGCATCCTGGCCGAAGAATCCGGCCAAAGCGGCGATGAGGGTTCGTTCCTCTGGTTGATCGATCCCCTGGACGGCACCACCAATTTTGCTCACGGTTTTCCCGTGTTTTGCGTGTCCATCGCCTGCTGGGGTCCCGGACCCGCCGGGCCCCGGGTTCTGGCCGGAGTGGTGTACGATCCGTTGCGCCGGGAACTGTTCACCGCCGGTCTGGGGCATGGAGCCTTCGTGAACGATCAACGCCTCCACGTGAGTTCCGAAATCGATTTGGGCCGATCCTTGCTGGCCACGGGGTTTCCCTACGATCTCAGGGACCGAGCGGAAGGGCTCCTGGCCCGGTTCAGCCGGCTGGTTCGGACGGCCCAGGGAGTCCGGCGGGCCGGCGCGGCGGCCCT
>JAGVGV010000016.1 GCA_020056895.1 Deltaproteobacteria bacterium | reverse complement strand
GCATCGCCGCCGCCGTGGAACAGCAAAACGCCACCACGGCCGAAATCGCCCAAAACGTCAGCCAGGCCGCCAGTGCCTCCGGCGAGGTTTCCAAGGGGAATGCTCGGGCGGCTTTGGTGGCCAACGAATCGGTGACCGGCATGAAAATGGTTTCGGAAATGGCGGATGGCGCGTCCCGGGGCGCGGGACAGGTGAAATCGGCGTCCGACGAACTAGCCAAAATGGCCGAGGACCTGAAAAACCTGGTGGGCCAGTTCAAGGTTTGACCCGGATTCCGAAAGCCGGTTTCGCGGCGAACCGACGAAATGAACGGCGAGTCCCGACCCGGCTGTTTTTCAAGCCGTGGGATGTATCATCGAACACATATTGGTTTCACTAACGAGTAACCTGATATAGCGACGGACAATGGAAGCTCCAAGCGGAAAGCCGCGGGGAGCTTCCTTTTTGGGGGATTCAGATTGTTCCTGGCCCGCCCACTCCGACGCAACCCGCGAGGAATGCGTTCGCGGGCGTGTTCACCGCCGAGATGGAAGACCGCATCGGAATCCGTCGGCATTTCGAAACAGAGACATCCACCCGGACCGCGACGGGATTCCAATTCTTTTCGTTCCGTTCTCCACTATTTTCCGCTTCTTGACTTGGCCCGGGCGAAAGAGTATACGATAACATACGTAGGGGAGCCGTATTCGATTGATCTCAGGTTTGGTGATCCGTTTTTGTGTTACGGACCGGAATGTCCACGTTTCGCTTCCGGCTTCGTTCCGGTATTTCCCGGAGCGGGCTGGGGAGCGCGGACACCGGTTCGTCCCAAACCCCGGAAACCTTTGCCCGGCGTTCACGGAGGTGGTACGTGTCGCGAACTCTTATCCTTTTTTGGTTATCGCTCCTTATGTTGGTTCTGGTTTTGGCCGTTACCAATTGCAATCCCAAAGCGAACACCAATTCCATTGAAATGAAGTTCATCCATATCCCGGCCGGGACCTTCACCATGGGCAGCCCTTTGGATGAACAGGAGCGGATTGAGAGTGAAATCCAGCACACGGTAACGTTTTCCAAACCCTTCCTGATTCAAACCACGGAGGTAACCCAGGCTCAGTGGCGCCAGGTGATGGAAGCGAATCCGTCGTACAATTCGAGTTGCGGGGACGATTGTCCGGTGGAAAAAGTTTCGTGGAACGATGCTCAGGATTTCATCCATCGGTTGAACCAAAAGGAAGGCACCAACGCGTACCGGCTGCCCACTGAAGCCGAATGGGAATACGCCGCCCGAGCCGAGTCGACCTCCGCCTTTTGCAACGGTTCCATCACTAAAATCGATTGCGAGTTGGACCCCAACCTGGATCAGGTGGGATGGTATTGCGGCAACATGAACAACCGGACTCAGCCCGTGGGCAAAAAGAAGCCCAATGCCTGGGGCTTGTACGATATGCACGGGAATGTTTGGGAATGGGTTCAGGATTGGTACGGCCCGTACGAAACCGGTAAGGTGACTGACCCTATTGGTCCTGTTTCGGGCCAGGGAAAAGTGTATCGAGGCGGAGGCCCGGGCATGTTCACCCGGTTTTGTCGTTCGGCCAATCGTTTGAGCGCGGCGCAGGATTACCGCTTCATGCATTTAGGGTTCCGTTTGGCCAAAAACGAATGATTCCATGGCTTCTTCATGCTGGTTCTCCGGTGGTAGGGAGTGGGCGGAACCCGTTCCCGGTCCACGCTTAGGAAAGGAAGCCCTTTCGTTTCCGGCGGGGTGGCTTAAGGGTTTTCGCTCCGCCGGTATACACTTCGAGATTGGACCGGAGAAGAATCCGGCCGGAACCAATGGCGGGGACTCGGCTTCGAGGCGGAGGCGCCACGCGGCCGTTGGGTTTCACTGATTGGATTGACCGTGAGGGACGGCTCACCCTGCCGCTCGGAGGAATATCCCTCTGCCATGCATCCGGCCCGGCGACCCGCACCGAAAGCGGAGCCTTGACCAGGAGCGGGATTTTTCCCTTTTTTCCCAGATAATAGGCCGTAGGGATACCTCATTGTCGAAAGGATGGCTTTGGGGCGTGTTCTTTCCCCAAGGGGGCCGTCGCCCCGGGTTGTTTTGACCTCGCAACCGACTCGCGGGATGGCGTGGAAGGAACGAACTCCACCCCAAGGCCGGGCTTCCGGTTTCCATCCCCAACCGATTCACAGCTTATCAGATTATGTGCCGTCAGCCACTGAATTTCTTTTCAAGGTCCAGAATTAATTCCACTTCCCCCCGGATCAGCTTGGTCCGGCGGGCAATTTCCTCGGCGCCATGGCCCTGCCGGGCCAAACGGAGCACCAGAGCCCTATTTTCCGGGGCGGCCGGGTTGGCCTTTTCCTCTTCTTCATAGGGGGGGGGGTGGAAGGCGGCTTTGGCCAGGCCCGATTCCGCCCGCTCCAATAACCGCTTCATTTCCTGGATTTTGTCTTCGATACGGAGAATCAGTTGAACGCTCAGGTCTTTTTTTCGGTTCAGGGTTTCGGTAAAAGAATCGGACAGCCGTTGGGATTCCTTCACGAACCGGTCCATGACCGCGGCCAGGTCGGCCGTGGGGATGGACGGTTTGGTTTCCCGGCCCAGTTTTTTGAGCTTAAGAAGGAAAACGACCATGAGCACGACCAGGATCGCTTCCAGGGCCACCTGAAGGGCGATCCACAAGGCTAAAGGGTTGATTTCAGTCAAAAGGAATCCTTTCCGGGGGAGGGGAGAGCGATGGACCCGGCCATGACCCTGCGCCCAGAGCCGTGCTCGAGACGGTTGGAACCGGGAAACGTCGGGATCAGACTACCACGTCCACGATGTGGCCGGAGCCTTTGGCCGGACGGCTTTCGGTTTCGGGTTCCGAGGATGAATCGTCTTCCAATCCATCCCCACCCGGCTTCGCCGCACGTCGCCGCTTTCGTTCCCGTTCTTCTTGTTTTTTGGCGTCCACCTGGTGGCCCGATTTCGATTCTTCGGCGATTTGAACGGTTTCCGTCCGCTCGATCACCTTGGCCTGCTCGTCCACCGTGGTCTGGCGCATGGCCTGATCCGGCTGCTGATGCTCGACCTGGTGGATTTTCTCCACCGTGGGGGCCTGGTAGATCACCTGGTTCATGTGGATGGGGCCGGTCATGGCCTTTGGGCCTCGCGCCCGGATGGAAAACCCCGGATCTGCCCGGAGGAACCATCCGGCCTAAACTTTGTTGGCTTCCTTGATGGTCACGGACTTGATTCTGGCTTTTTCCAGGTAGGAATTCAGCACCAGGACCAAGTCCTTTTCCAGGGTTTCCGTTTGTTCCTGATCGTCCGGAGCCAGGGGGCCTCGACCTTGAAGATATCGGTATACAATGTCCCGGAGGAACAGGTTTCGGCTTTCAAATTCATTTTTGGCCGCCGGGTCCGGAAACACCACCTTGAATTGGATGGAAAGGATCGCCGGGTTTTCCGGATAATTGACGGTGAAGAAGGGCAGGGCCATTTCCGGGATCACGGCCGCTTCGGGCGGCATTTCCGGTTTCTGGCTATGGAAATAGTAAAGAATCCCCAGACCGACGGCGATCAGGGGAATCAATCCTAGGGCGCCGAGAAGCGCCAGCTTGAAGGTGGAATACCGCTTTCGGGGCGTTTCGGGCT
>JAGVGV010000191.1 GCA_020056895.1 Deltaproteobacteria bacterium | reverse complement strand
GTGGGCCGGGGGAACGAAGGCCGGAACTTTTTCGGCTTCAACTACCGCATGATGGAGCTCCAGGGGGCCATCGGTCTGGCTCAGTTGAGGAAACTGCCGGATATGATCGCCCGCCAACGGACCAACAAGCAGCGGATCAAGGCCATGCTGGCCAAGGTTCCGGGCCTGACCTTCCGCCAGACGCCCGATCCTGATGGCGACACCGCCACGTTCCTGGCCTTTTACCTGTCCACCAGGGAAAAGACGGAAGCCTTCAACCGGGTGCTGAGCGAAAACAAGGCCGGCGCGATTCATTTCATGAACAACACCTGGCACCACTACGCCAAGTGGGAACAGCTTCATGAAAAGAAAACGGCCTTCCGGTCCGGCTGGCCGTTCCAGTACACGGGGGACCGGGTTCTGGATTACCCGGCGGACGCGCTTCCCCAAACCCTGGGCCTTCTGAGCCGGACACTGGCCTGGCAGATCAACCTCAACATGTCCGAAGCCGATTTCGACCGGATCGGTTCGGCCATCGAAAAAGCGGCCCAGGCGCTGTAAGGCGCCTTCGGGAACGTCGTCCGCGCCCTCGAAACCAACGGGAAAGGCACGCCCATGCAGACCTTCGTGATTCTTCCGGCCCGGTACGGGTCCACCCGGTTTGAAGGCAAACCCCTGGCCAACATCCTGGGGAAACCCATGATCCAGCACGCGTATGAGCGGTGCCGCCGGGCCGAGGGCGTAACCCGGGTGGTCGTGGCCACGGACGATCCGCGTATTTTCAACGCCGTCATCGGCTTCGGCGGGGAAGCGGTGATGACTCGGAGCGATCATCCTTCGGGCACCGACCGCATCGCCGAAGCCGTGGACATTCTGGGCGCCGATCCCCAGGACATCGTGATCAACGTTCAGGGCGACCAGCCCGCCTTCAACCCCAAACAGGTCCAGGAAGTGGCTCAGCCTCTGATCGACGACCCGGACCTGGATATGTCCACGCCGATCATCGCCACCATCGACCCCTTGGAGATCGGCAATCCCAACCACGTCAAGGTGGTGTTCAGCCAAAACCACGACGCCCTGTATTTTTCCCGGGCCCCCATCCCCTGGCCCAGGGAAGGGGATCAGTCCTTTTATTTCAAACACATCGGCATTTACGGGTACCGGGTCCGTTTTTTGCGGACCTTTGTCCGGCTGCCCGAAGGGCGGCTGGAAAAAATCGAACGGCTGGAACAGCTTAGGGCCTTGGAACACGGATACCGGATCCGGGTGGTCATCACCGACATGGATTCCGTGGAAGTGGACCGCCCGGCCGACCTCGCCAAGGTGGAAGCCATCCTCAAGGCCGAAGCCGGCCGGTAGGCGGGCGGGGTTGGAGAAAGGGAATCCACGCACACGCTGGGGTTGAAAGAAGACATCGGGTGGTGGATTTCAGGCTCTCTGATGCCAGGCTATCGTGGAATATTTGCGACCCGTATCCGCGTGGAAAGTATGATGTAAAGCCCAACTGCATTATTTGGGTTCAAGCTCAAGGGGGATCACCGAGCCATGAAAACCCTGCTTTTCATCGGGAGCGTATACAACCTGGGGTTCGGCCTTTTTCATCTTTGTTTCTGGAAAATTTTCCGGTGGAAGGAAGACTTGGCCAAACTCGGCGGGCTGAACCGGGCCATCGTTCCGGTGCTGAACATCCACCTGACCTACGTGTTATTTGTTTTCGCTTTTTTATCGGCCGTGTACCCCGAATCGCTGCTCCAGTATTCCCTGGGACGGGCGGTGCTGGGGGGGATTTCGCTGTTCTGGTTCGGCCGGGCGGTGAACCAAATTCTGTTTTTTCAATTTCAGAACCTGGTATCCAAGATCATGTTCGCGATATTTTTGGCCGGTGGATTGATCTACTTGATTCCCGCGTTGGGGGGCTGAGCCCGAGCATTCCTCGGGGGCATGGGAGGTCCTTGTGCGCGGATTCGCCTATACGGTCCTGGTCGGGGCGCTGTTCCTAACCATGGGTTGCGCCAGTTACATTCCGGTGGTGGTCGGCCATCCGGCGGCCATTGATCTTGGGGGCGGCCGCATTGTCCAGATCGACGGCTTTTCCGGACCCGGCGGGGACGACCTGACCGTGGAACTGGCTCGATCCATTCAAGGTCACGGCGTGCTGACCGTACTGTTGCCCAATCCCATGAACCGGGCGGTCCCTCCGGCGGGGTCCGGCGGACCGTCGCCATCCTTCCGAGTGGGCGGTCGGATGGATCAGTATGACTACGACGAATGGACGTCGAGCCACAATAAAACCTGCTACGGCCTGCCGCCCGGAGCGCCATATAACGCGCCCCAGCAGAGCTACGTCTGCGTGGAGCATACTCGGGAAGGCCGAGCCCGAGTCGCGGCCACGGCCCGAGTGATCGACGTGGAAACCGGCCGGGACGCGGGAGTGTTTTCCGAATCCCGATCCCGGTCGGATACCGCCAGCGCCACCGGCCAGGATCCACCTCCCATCAACGAGCGCTACCTTCTCCATCAGGCGGTTCAAAACCTGGCCGAGGCGCTGTCCCGCAAAATTTCCCCCTGGCACGAAACCGTGGAGGTCAAGCTTCAAACGGACCGGGACCTGCCGGAACTGGAGGCTGGAGTAAAACTGGCTCGGCAAGGCCAATGGGACGGGGCCATTGTCCAGTTCAACCTGGCCGCCGGACGGGCCGCGGGCGACCCGAACATCAAGCCCAAGGACCGGGCTTTGGCCCATTGGAACCTGGGGCAGGCGTACCTCTATACCCGCCGGTTTGATGAAGCCAAGGCCGAATTTCAAAAGGGATTCGATCTGACGGGGGATAAGGACTATTCCCAGGCGGCGGCTCAAACCGATTTTCAAAAAAGAGAATATTCCCGATGGCTGGATCAGATGAAAACACCCGCCGGTAAATAACGGGCGGGTGTGTGCATCACGATCGTCGACGGGAATGGTCCATTCTCAAAAGCTGAACGAAACCTCCAGCCGCCCGCCCAGGGCGTTGTCCACGTCGTACGATCCCAGGCTGGCTTCGTGCCGGTCAAAAAGCTCCCATTCGCGGGCGAACATGTAATACGCGCCGATGGATACGCTGATGTTGTCCGATGGCGTCAAGTCCACGAAGGCGCCCGTGCCGTATCCGGTCTGCTTCACATAACCTTCGGCGGCGATGGGGTTGGCGTCGGCCAACTTGTACAACCCGTGGTCCGCCAAAAAAGTGGCCCGGAATCCCAGCCATTCATTGGCCTTGTACCCCACGTGAGTGTGAGGAAAGCCCACGCTGAAATACCAGCCGGTTCCGTCGCCCTCGCCGCCCGAAGCGTTGTAGTTGAACCCCACCATGGGTAGAACGGCCGATTCCAGTTCGTGATACGAACCGCCCAGGCCTAAAGTGAGCGATGATTTGGGAGACAGCCGGTACCGGCCTCCGGCCATGGCGGAATAAGCGGCCGGTCCCAGTTCGCTTTCATACGAGGATGAAACCCCGGCCGCCATAAAATACCCCCACGAATCCGACAACCGGCCCCCGTGGTTGAACTTGAGCGACAGGGTCTTCAGGTCGGACCACGGGTCATGAACGCCGTTACCGAAGGGCAGCTCTTCTTTCCGGTCCCAGGAATAGGCGTCGTGGTCGTAGCCCAGGGAAAACTTCCACGCCTTGAGTTCGGTATCGAACCGGGATACGGACGCGCTCCCGGACCCCGATCCGATGTCGGACGCGCCCAGAAACCCGCCGCCCACGGTAAAACCAAAGTCCGGCTCGGCCGGCCCCTTTTTGTCTCCCTTCGCGGGTTCCTCCGCCCAGGCCATGGCGCCAAAAGCCAGCAGGCAGAACAGAACCAGGGTCAGAACCCTGGTGGTTTTCCGAACGATCATAAACGATATCTCCTTTTCAGAATCATACAAAACGGTTGAATTCGTGTGCGGCAGAATTCTTCCTCCGCCGCTGAGTGGAAACGACCCCGCGAAATGAATTCTCCTTCAAAAAAATAGCGACCTCCCGGTTCCCCAATTCCCCCGGCCCATCGGCCGTTACCCGTGCGACTTTACCGACGGAGCCCCGGTTTGTCAACGCCGCCCGACCGCGCACCCTCCGGTCCGCCAGGAAAATGACAGGAATAACAAGGATAAGAGCGATGCGCTCCCCTCTCCACGCGAATATCAACCTTTATTTGGGTCCCGAGTCCCTTCCGTGAACCAGTCCACGGGCCGTCGGAGCGTGACCGGCGAGGGGTAGGGGTCTACGTACCCCACCCGCAGGACGAACTGGGGGATCATGGATTCCGGATGGTTCATGCCGATCCGGTCCCGGCCGGACTGTTCTTCCATCCACTGCGTCATGGGGTGGAGCGCCAGATTCCGTTCCCGGGACTCCAGGGCCATCCGCTGGAATCGCCGGCCGGCTTCGATCACGTCCGCCGGTCCGGACCCAGGGCTGGTAATCACCAACCAGCCGCCGCCTTCCCCAGCCAGGCGGGTGGTCAAAGCAACACTTCGCTCCCGGTACGACGGCCGATTGAAATCCTCGGGCCGAACGAAATTCCGCACCCAAAACCCGGCCATCCCTTCGATCTCCATGCCCGCCGTGGTCAATCCGTCCCGAGCGGCCAGAGCGTCCCGGCGGCTCAACCGAAGCCACCGGACCAGTTCGGCCTGGGCGTCCTTCCGGACCGTTTGAACCCGAAAATATTCCACCGCGCCCTTTTGCAGGCAGTCCGCGTGGGGCGTTCCTTTCGGAAAATAAAACAGATGGCCGGGAGCGTGGCGGGCCAGGGCGTCTACGTCGGCGGACCGGATTTCGCCCGGCCGGAACCCGTGCTTGACCGTCCGCCTCATCGTGATCCGTTCCAGAGGATAGGCCATGGCCGGAGCGTCGGACCAGGTTACCCGTATCAGGTCCGGGTCCAAGGCCGAACGGCCGGTTATAGCCACCTGAGCCGCCCACCCCATGGTTCCTCCGGTCCGGACCATGTTTTCCAGAAACGCGCCCAGGGAGAGCAAAGCCTCGCGGTCGGCGGGGTCCACCACGGGCAGACGGCGAGCCGGATCCAGGCTCACGGCCCATTCCTTTGGCGCAAGAATCCGAACGCGCCAGGGTTGGCTGTTGTGTCCGCTGGGAGCCAGCGAGGCATATTCCAGAATCCGCCGGCCCGCGTCGGTAAGGTTCGGGATAGGCTTTGAGTCCGTTTCCGCCAGAGCTCCATCGCCGCGCACCACGCCCGACCCGCAAGCAGCCGCGCCGCCCAGGCCCGCCCAGCCCGCCAAACCGGACCCCACGACACCCTTCACGAACGTTCGCCGGTTCATGATTCTTCTCCTTTTTCGCGGGCGGATGCATTGGGGAAAGCGGAAAAATACCCAACGATCAGCCTGTTTATGGCCCGTTCCAGCCGTTCCCAACCCAAAGGTTTTCCGATCTCAATGCCATTGTAAACCGTGGTTCCCCGAAACGACCGGACCAGCAAGTACGTGAACGCCGAAGAAAAAAGAGCCCCAAAAGCCTCGATATCCACGCCCCGGGCATCCGAAAAGGCTTCCAGAGAAGCCAGCCGATGCGTCAGTTCCCGGCTGGTTTGTTCCCTCGTTTTTTCCAGGCGGATCGTCAATTCGTTCCGGACCGTGACTTCCCAGGCCAAAATTTCAAGAGTGACCGGCCGGTTCCGGATCGCGGACAGGTAGTTGGCCACCACCCGGCCGGCGGCTTCGGCGGGAGTGGATTCGCTTTCCACCCCTTGAGTCAATTCATCCACGTTGGGCCAGAAGTCGCCCTCGCGGCCGTACACGTCCATCAATTCCGCCAAGCCGCCGAAGTAACGATAAATCAGAACCTTGTCGACTCCCGCCTCCCGCGCCACATGGTTGATGCCCAGGGCCGAGAATCCTTTTTGGGCCAGCACTCGGCCCACGGCATCGATCAACCGCTTTCGAGTGGCGGCCTTGTCGCGAGGCCGGTGGGGGGGGTGAGATTCGGTGTCCATACCGTTTAGTCACCTCTGGGTGACTTAATATCACCGTCCGGTGACATTGTCAAATGGGTTTCAACAGTCGCCGTCAGCGATCAGCGGTTCGTTTACAAGGCTGGAATGGGAATAACAAGGACGATACCATGCGGCCGATCCGAGCGGACGGCTTGTTTATAGGCCAACTTCAATGGATAAACCGGATTTCCCCTTTTTCGGGCGGATCTTGCCAAGCCACTTCATTTCGGATACAGTGCCCCTCGTCCCTCGCCGGATAGAATCCCCGGAGGGATGTCGGGGCGTAGCGCAGCCTGGTCAGCGCACCTGCCTTGGGCGCAGGGGGACGGAGGTTCAAATCCTCTCGCCCCGACCATATTTCGAGATGATGCGTATCGTTTTATCCGCCGGATATTCACCATCATGCCAGAACCCATCCTAAAATGAGGAATTTGGCCTTGGGGCAAGGAGAAGGGGGGAAGCCAACCGGAGGAATATCATTCATATTTCGAGGATTGGCTTCCGCTCTTCGACGCCGCATCCAGAGCCAAAGAACCATTTTGGCTGGGTTCTAAGAAAGGGAATCCTCCCCATGCCCATACCTACCTCCTCCGATCTTCTGACGGTGGGGCTGGCTCAGATAGCCCCCGTGCTTTTGGACCGGGAAAAAACGCTGGCCAAGGTATTGGACCGGATCCACGAAGCGGCCGGAAAAGGCTGCCACCTGGCGGCCTTTGGCGAAGCCCTCGTGCCCGGATATCCCTTCTGGCTCGAACGGACGAACGGCGCGGTGTTCAATTCGCCGGTGCAAAAGGACATCCACGCTCTGTATCTGGATAGCGCGGTGCAGATCGAAGCCGGCCATTTGGACTCGGTTCGCGAAGCGGCTCGGAAAAACCAGATCGCGGTGATTCTGGGGATCATCGAACGGCCTGCGGATCGGGGCGGCCACAGCCTGTACGCCAGCCTGGTGTACGTGGACAACGAAGGAACCATCCAATCCGTCCACCGGAAATTGATGCCCACGTATGAAGAGCGGCTGGCCTGGTCCCCGGGGGACGGCCACGGACTTCGAGTCCACCGCCTGGGCGCCTTTACCGTAGGCGGGTTGAACTGCTATGAAAATTGGATGCCTTTGGTCCGGGCGGCTCTGTACGGTCAGGGCGAAGACCTCCACGTGGCCATCTGGCCGGGGGGAATCCATAATACGGAAAAACTCACCCGCGTCCTCGCCCAGGAAGGCCGGTCCTATGTGCTGTCGGTTTCCGGCCTGATGCGGCCGACCGACTTCGCACCCCATATGCCCCAACTGGATGCCATTCTGGCCAATTCTGGGGATTTCCTGGCCAACGGCGGGTCCTGCGTGGCCGGTCCGGACGGCGAATGGATCATCCCCCCCGTGGTGGGCGAGGAATGCCTGCTTGTGATCCCCATCGACCACAAAAAAGTGCGGGAAGAACGACAAAACTTCGACCCCGCCGGCCACTACTCGAGACCCGACGTCACCCGCTTGATTCTCAACCGCACCCGCCAGCGAACGTTGGAAGTGGAAGAGTAGAATTCGGCGGAACCTTTTAAAAAAGGCTGATGTGGGGCATCCGTGTTCCGCACCCGGAGGCCGATGCGTCCATAGGCGTATCGGCCTTTTTTTCCTCCGGTAAAACAGCCCCCCAAACCCCAACCAAAACTTTATACGAAGAAGCCCTGGTCATCCGCCAAGGCATTTTTCCCCGGACCAATCCCAAAGAAAACCATCCGGAAAAACCTGTCCGATTAACTCGGTAAAATGAATGGATGAGGCGTTTACGCGGTCCTTTGAAGATGGGCGAGGCATACATCGCCCATGGCAATATTTGTTGGAAACAAACACGTGATCCGTCGCTGGGCTGCCGGGGGTTGAGGCCTCCATCCTCATGGCCCCATCCGCAGGCCGCCCACGGCTTTGGAAAACACGCCGCTCTTTTGGTCCGAAACGGCATTGCGGACGATAACCTGATCGTACTGATTGTTCATGTCGTAATAGTAATGGTAAACCACGGCCACCAGGGCTTGTTGATCCTTGTGCGGAAAGGCCAAAAAGGCCGGAGTCACCCAAACGGCCGGGTACCCTTCCACCACCTCCACCTTGGTGAACCAACCCAACTGAATATAAACGTTGATGTTTTTCTTGCGGTGAGCCTGAGTGTCCACGGCCGGAGCCGGGAAAGCCCAACAGGCGACGAGGAGTGCCGCCAGGAACAGAACGAGGGGGAGCCTTCGGGCCATCGGGGACCTCCTTACCGGGCGGAACCATTCTCC
>JAGVGV010000146.1 GCA_020056895.1 Deltaproteobacteria bacterium | reverse complement strand
GAAAGGACTTCCCCGGCTTTGGCTTTTACGTCGGCGGTCAGGTGTTCCAAAGACCGGATCCAAACGGTCATCAGAAGCAGTCCCAGGGCCGGGATGATGAACATGGCCACCAGGCCGTACGTCACCGGCGTCATCAGGTCATCGATCTGGGAAGGGCTCAGGTGAGGCCGTACGTACTGGATGATCACGTACATCATCACCAGAATAGGCAACAGGGAACTGAGCACGTAAAAGCTCATAAAAGCGGTGCGGAACCGCTCGGACGTAATCGATCCGAAACCTTTCATGATCCCCCTCCTGTGGATAAGCCGGCCCCCTGTCGTGAACCCCTCGGGCCGCCACCGGTATTATCCTACCAAAATTCAGTCGTTAAATCCATGCGTGAAGGGATATGAACGGGATGCATTCAATCTCGGGTGGCATTGTCGGAGTTTGGGTACGCTATGAGACGGGGCGGGCTTCGGCCAGCGGGCTTTCCGCTTTCCGCTCTCGGCTCCCATCCTTGGCGGAAGGAATTCGGTTTTAATGAAAATTCAAATAAATACCCTGCCTATTTTTATGAGCCGACGGCCCGGAACCGCCGGCTCCTAATATATAAGCAATCTCGTTATATCGGTTGGAGCCCATCCCAACAACGCACCCAGGCCAGATGCACTTTTGGGGATCGGTTCAGAGTTCCACAGGGATGATCGCCTGTTGTTCCCAGGACTGGTACGCGGCCAGCACTACGGAAAGAGCTCTCAGACCATCCAGCCCGGTGGATTCGGGTTCGGCGTCCCGGCCGATGGCCTCGGCCAGCAGATCAACCTGGAGGCCGAAATGGCCGGGGTTGGCGCGGCCGTCCACCGGAATCTGGCGCATCCGGCCCAATCCCATGAGAACCAACTGGTTGGCGTAATGGAAAATCCTCAAAGCGCCCGTTTCCCCATACACCCAGATGCATTGCGGCTGCCGGTCCCAATCCCCGCCGGGCACGATATTGCCCTGAACGTCCCAACTGGCCCCCAGGGAAAACACGCCCTCCATGGGCAGAACGGCCGGGTGCGTGGCTTCGTGATAGACCAACAGGCCCATGGCGCCATTTTCCATCTGCATCGACAGGAATTCCGGCGCCGGCGCGGCGCCCGAAAGGTTCCCCCGGCCCGCCACGGACCGAACCCTGGTCCCCAAAAGCCAGGGCATGATGTCGGCCAGATGGATGCCATGGTCCACCAACCCCATGCCGCCGCCCCCCGGCCCGCCTTTGGGATAATGCCGATCCCCAAGGTCCACCCAGCCTTCGGGTCCGGCGCCGCCGATGTAGGTTTCCATCAGCAGGGAAACCCGGCCGATCACCCCCTGGGAGATCAGTTCCCGGGCTTTCCGGACCGCCGGCAGACAGCGGTAGGACGATCCATAATAGAATTTGACTCCAGCCCGACGGACCGCCTCGACCATGGCCCGGCCCTCATCCAGATTCAAGGCCATGGGCTTTTCGCACAGCACATGAACTCCGTGGGCCGCGGCCAGTTCGGTCATGGCCCGGTGGGTGGAGGGAGGCGTCAGCACGCAGGCGATGTCCGGCCTTTCCCTGGCCAGCATCTCCCCCGGGTCCGAGTATCCCTTGAAACCCCATTTGCCGCTCATTTTGGCCAGGCGGGCCGGGTTGATGTCGGTTCCCGCGACTACCTCGACCGCGTTCGACGTGGTAAAGCCCGCCAGATGAACGTCGGCCACCTTGCCCAGCCCGATCAATCCAACCCTCATTTTGCCCATGTCGTCTCCTTCCATCCACCACGGAGCCGGACTCGCCCCGCCGCAAGGCGGGTCCGGCGCCAAGGATTCCGTCGCTTCAGCCTGCCCGGGGATCAATACCGGGTGGGGGTGCGGGACAGTCCCATCATCTGGCGGGCCTGATCCGGCGTGGCGATGTCGCGGTTCATTTCCCGGGCAAGGCGCGCCACCCGCTCCACGGCTTCGGCGTTACTGGTCAAAAGCTGGCCTCGTTTGTAGTACACGTTGTCTTCCAGACCCACCCGAACGTGCCCGCCCAGAATGATGGCCAAGGACGTCATGGGCACCTGGTACGGCCCCAGGCCGGCCACTTCGTACACCGAATCCTTGGGCAGTTCCGAAATGAAGTGCATCACGTTCTGGGGCGTGGCGTAAAACGACGTTTGGTACCCCATCACGAACTGGAACAGATAGGGCTTTTCCACCAGACCCTTCTCGATGACGTGCCAGGCGGTCCAGAACAGGCCGGGGTGATAAATTTCCATTTCGGGTTTGATGCCCCGTTTTTTCATTTCAATGGCGAACTGTTCCACTTCGGCGTAATCGATGGGAGTGACGCCTTCGATCTTCTTTTCCGGACGGGGATGGGCCAGCGGGGCTTTGCGCTCCTTGAGCGTCATGAGCATCACGTCCGGCCCCATGTTCAACGTGGCCACTTCGGGGTTGGCGTCCAGCACGCAGAGCCGTTCGGCCGGAGTCATCCCCGGGCCGCCGCCGGTTGAATTGTTGATGATGATGCCCGGGCATTTTTCCCGGATCAGGGCGTTGGCCTTCCGGTACTGTTCCGGATCCCCCGAACAGTTGTACAAACACCGGGGGTCCCGTACATGGGTATGGACCATGGTCGCCCCGGCCCGGTACGCCTCGTACGTGGATTCGGCCTGCTCTTCGATGGTTTCCGGCAGATTGGGGTTGGCTTCCTTGCCCTGGATGCCGCCGCTGATGGCCACGGTGATGATGAGCGGCGGAAAGGAACTGGTCCTGGCCCGTCTCATCCATTCATACGGATCGCGATAATCCCAGATGCTATTGTCCATGTTTGGTCCTCCCGCTGTACAGCCGGCCGGTCAGGTCGTTCCCCCAGGGGCCTTCCTTCCTCAGCCAGGCCGGGTTCTTGTAATCGGGGTCGGGGTACCGGTAGAACCCGCGCCCGGTTTTCACGCCCAGCCGTCCGTCGGCGATCATGTCATCCAGTAGCCGGGGCGGACGGTCGCTTTCGTCGCCGCTTTCCAAAAAGTACTGCTGTTCGATATCCCGAACCGTATCCAGGCCGATGATGTCCATGAGCCCGAATGGCCCCCAGGGGGACCCGAAATCCATGAGCCAGGCCCGGTCCAGGTCCTCGGGGCTCACGAAGCCCAGGTCCACCAGATGGAGCACTTCCTTTTTCACCGCCCGCCAAGTGCGGTTGAAGGAAAAGCCCATGATCTCCTTGAGGGTCACGATAGGCACCATGCCCAAGGACCGGACGAACCGGTCGCCGGCCAGGATGGTTTCCGGAGCGGTGTGAGGCCCTTTCATTAGTTCGACCAGCCGGTCTTCGGGGTGCTGGGGATTGGAAAAGTTGATGTTGAACAGCCGGGACGGGTCCCTCAGTTCGGCCGCCAGCCGGGACGAAGGGAGCGACGACGAGTTGGTGGCCAGAAGGGTTCCAGGCGCCGCCACCCGGTCCAAGTCCCTGAAAACCGCTTTTTTCAGGTCCAGCTTTTCCGGCACGGTTTCGATGACCAGATCCGCGCCGGCCACCGCTTGATCCAATGGACCGGCGGTTTGGATCCGGGTCCGGGCTTCTTTTGCCTGGTCCCCGGTCAAATGGCCTTCGGCCAGGTGATGGCCGAACCATTCATCGATCAGGCCCACGGCTTTGGCCAGGTTTTCGGGTACGATGTCGAAAAGCGAGGCGGACAGACCGGACACGGCGGCCCGGAACGCGATTTTAGGTCCCTGGTTGCCCGCGCCGATCAAGGCCACGCGGCGGATCTGGGGGATGGTTGGATTCATGGCACGCTCCATCGATGAAAATCGAACCGGTCCGGCGCTCCCTGGGCGGGAGTCCCCTCGGCGGCCGGTCCGAAGGTGGTTCACGAACGAAGGACGATCCGGGCGTCCAGGGCCAGGAGGCCTTCCGGGTACAGCATCACCGGGTTCAGATCCAGCTCCCGGATTTCCGGCCGATCGGCCATCAACCGGGAAACGGAGACCAACAGCCGTTTCACCGCGCCAAGATCACGGGGAGGCATACCCCGGCGGCCCAGGAGCAGGGCATGGCCCTTGATCTCCTCGATCATGTCGGCCGCGTCGGTTTCCTCGATCGGCGCCAGGCCGAACGACACGTCGGCGATGACTTCGGCGAAAATACCGCCCAGGCCAAACATCACCACGGGGCCGAACACCGGGTCCACGATCCCGCCCACGATGGCTTCCAGGCCTGGTCCGGCCTGGCGGGCCACCAGCACGCCCTGGATGTCGATCCCCGGAACGGCGACGCGAACCCGGTCCAACAGAAGGTCGTACTGGGTTCGGACTTCATCCGCGGACCCCACGTTCAACACTACGCCGCCCACATCCGTTTTATGGGAAGCCTGGGGCGAAACGACCTTGAGTACCGCCGGAAAACCGATTCGTTCGGCCAGTTCAACCGCCTGGGCCGCCGACCGGGCCAGACCGTGGTCCGGATAGGGAATCCCGTATCGGGCCAGAATCCCGGCCGCGTCCGGTTCGGCGACCAGTCCGGAGATCGGTCCGGCGGCGGGATCGTTCTCGCGCATCATGATGCTCCTCCCCGGTCGGCGGCCAGGGCCAGAGTTTCAGCCTTCGCCCGCCGTCCCCAATATCGAACCGCCGCTCCCAGACCCCGCATGGCTCGCTCCGGCGCCGGAAACACGGGAATCCCGGCCGCGTGCATCTGAACCCGCCCCGCTTTTTCCATCGCCCCGCCCCCGAAATAGGCCACGGCCAACGGGGTTTGAAGAGTTCCCTTGAGCCGGACAGCCAGATCGCCGCCGCCCGCCACTGGGTCGCCGTAGGCCACGAGCAACAGGTCCGCCACCTTCAGCCGGTCGGCCGCTTCGAGCACCCGACCGAAGGGTTCGGGAAAAACCGTGGCAAGATCGAAGGGGTTGGCCGGCTTGGCCAGGGGCGGCAGGTCCAACTCGCCGAGAATCTCCTTGAACAGCGGGGATGGGGCCGGGAATCCGAGCCCCAGGGATTCGCCTTCGTCCACGCCCAACGTACCCGCGCCCCCCGACGTGGAAACCATCAACACGCGGTTGCCTTGGGGCGGCAACAGAGTGGTCAGCGCCTTGGCGCCGTCGTACAGGGTTTCCAGATCCAGGGCGGTCACGGCTCCGGCCTGGCGGCAGGCCGCGGCGAACACCGCGTGGTCTCCGGCCAGGGAACCGGTAT
>JAGVGV010000546.1 GCA_020056895.1 Deltaproteobacteria bacterium | reverse complement strand
CGCGCCCTTCATCCCCTTGGCCGCGCATTCCCGGGCCACGGACAGGAGGTCCCGGGCGGGCACCAGCACGATGGCCAGGTCCACCGGGCCGGGGATGGCCGAAACCGCGGAATGGCAAGGCCGGCCGTCGATCTCCCGGGCCGTGGGATGGACCAGGTGGATCGCGCCCTTGAACCCCATATCCTCGAGGGCCAAAAGAAACATCTTGCCGGCTTTCATCCCCTGCGGCACCCCCACCAGCGCCACCGAAGCCGGATGGAACAGGCCTTCCAGCGCCTCGACCACCGTTTCGAAATCGTTCCGGGTCATGATGCTCCCTTCCCCATGGGAATCCACGGCCGAACAAGATCAACCACAAAGGACACGGGTACATTCATCTTATCCGTGAAATCCGTGTCATCCGCGGTCAAGTTTCTTATTCCCGGTTCGGTGGGCGGCCCAACCTCTTTGGTTGATTCCCGGAATCCTCACCCGCCCCCCTTCCGGACTTGGGCGAGTGAGGGTCTTTGGCCGCCAAAGCCGGAAATCAGTCCTTTTTCAGAACAATCAGGGCATCCACGGCCACCGGCCGGGACCCATCCAGAATCAGGGGATTAACGTCGATCTCCTGAACCTCGGGGTGCTCCAACCCGATCCGGCCCACGCCCACCAGCGCGTCGGCCAAGAGGTCTTTGTCGGCGGGGGGCATGCCCCGAACTGCGTCCAGAATCTTATGGCCCCGGATTTCGGCCATCATGTCCAGGGCGTCGGCCTTGGTCAGAGGCGCCACCCGAAAAGCCACATCCCGAAGGATTTCGGTGAAAATCCCGCCCAGACCGAACATCACGCTCGGGCCGAACTGAGGATCCCTGGTGAGCCCCACCACCAGCTCCCTTTTTCCACGAATCATTTCCTGGACCAGCACCTGGCGGGGGCCATCGGGCAGGCCGGTCAAGCGGTCAAAGGCCTGGACCGCTTCCTCTTCGTTCCGGACATCCGCCACGATCCACCCTTTTTCCGTCTTGTGAGCCACCAGGGCGTCCGACCCCTTCAGCACCACCGGTCCGCCGATCTTCCGGGCCGCGTCCCGCGCTTCGTCCCGGGTGGAAACCAGATATTCCCGAGTCACCGGCAAGCCGTACGCGGCCAATACCTGTTTGGCTTCGAATTCGGAAAGCATGGTCCGGCCTTCGGCCAGGGCTTTTTGAATCAGGTCCATGGAATTCCTCCATAAAAAGAATCAGGATCGGCGGGCCAGGCGAACGGCCCCCAGAGCCCGTTTGGCGTCCGAAAAAACCGCGATGCCCCGGGCCTGGAACAGCGGCGCCACCCGCCGGGCCACCGCTTCCACTTCGATATCCTGGGCCAGATGCGCCCGGTTGTCCAGCACCACGGCCACATCTTTGCCCGTTTCCCCCCGGAGGCCGGCCAGGGGTTCCACCAGGGCTTCCAGATACGAACCCGCCGCCGGGACCGGCAGACCCATCATGGTCATGAAATTGTTGATCTCGCGCTCGATGGGCCGAAGCAGCAGTATCACCAGCAGCAAATCCACCGGTTCCCGCTCGAGCACGATCCGGCAGATGTTCTTCAAAATTTTCAGGTCCAGAACCGGCGTGCCCGTATCCAGGGGGTTGACCATGGAATTGCCGGGCGTGGGGAAATGGCGCCTCAATTCCGCTTGAGTTTCCTCGGAAAAGGCCGGCAGGTCCAGGCCATGGCGGTACGCCAGATCGCTGGAATAAACGCCGATGGCTCCTCCGCCGCCCACCAGGGCCACCCGGGACCCCCGGTTGCGGAAATAATGAAGCCCGACCAGGGCGTCCATCATTTCGTCCAGCCCCTGAACGCTCACCGCGCCGGCCTGCCGCAAAGCTCCGGTCCAAAGGTCCGCCGCTCCGGCCAGGGAACCGGTATGGCTTTGGGCGGCCCGCCGGCCCAAGGGAGTCAGCCCCGCCTTCCAGACCACCACGGGTTTACGCGGGGTGGTGGCTTTTAAAAGCTCCAAAAACCGGCCGGCATCCGGAACGCCTTCAATATACGCGGCGATAACTTTGGTTTCGGGATCGTGGGCGAAATACTCCAGCAACGTGGCGGCATCCACATCCACGCCGTTGCCAAAGGACGCGGCTTTGCTGATCCGAAGGCCCGCCCGGGCGGCTTCGTACCCGAAATCCGTGGCCACGCCTCCGCTTTGGGAAATCAAGGCCAGCCCCCCCGGCTCCTTGGAAAAATCGGACCCCGGCAGCACGGTGATGCCGCCGGCGGGGGAATGGAGGCCGAAGCAGTTGGGGCCGATGATCCGCAGCCCCTGGTTGGCGATGGCCTTGAGTTCATCCTGAAGCCGGCGGCCCTCGGCCTCGCCGGTCTCCCCAAATCCGGATGAATGCACCTGAACCCCCGCCACGCCGTTCGCCAGGCACTGGCGGAGCACTTCGGGCACGGCCGAGGCCGGAACGGATACCGCGGCCAGGTCCACCGGCCCGTCGGCTTCGGCCAGGCTTTTCAGAATCGGGACCCCGGCCACGGTTCCGCCTTTTTCCGAAACCGGGTACAGCCGGCCCTGGTACCCGTACCGCATCTGGCTGAGCAGCACCAGGTGGCCGAACGAGGCGGGCGTGTTCACGCCGCCGAAAAAGGCGATGCCTCGGGGAGAAAACATCCGATTTAGTTTTTGTTGGAGGATGAGGTCCACGGGTACTGTTCCTCCTTGGAGGTCCTGAGGGTAAGGCGGACAAGGCCGGAATATAGGCCATCGGCCGCCCGATGTCAAACGAATGATGATAGTTCAAGGCATAACCGCGAGTTGGTTTGGACACGCGGCCAAATGCTCCGGCCTCCGGAAAGCCGGGGAGTATGGAAAACGCCAGGCGTTTTCGCGAAAAAGTGAAAAAAGTAAGAGCGGGCTTGGCTTTGAATATCTGATGTATTATAATAGAGCCGTTCCGTGCGGGGAGGAACATCCGGGGCCCGCGAGCGGAACTCTGGTCCAAGGCCAACGGGCCAGAGGGGATATTGGGGAGGGGAGACGAGGTAATCAGTACCATGAGCATGGTCCAGAGGACCCAGCCCGTCGACGTCCGCCCCGAAGGGACGGACCCGGACGAAGCGTTGGAAGGCTGTTTTCAAGGGATTTTTCGGCCAACCTGCACCGAAGAATTAAGAAGCCTGATTCTTTCCCTATCACGCCGGATCGAACCGGAGTGGCGAAGCCGGGGGTACCGGTCGCCCGAACTGCGAGCCCGGATGGTGCTGGAAGAGGCGATGCTGAATGCCTGGCACCATGGCAACAAGGAAGACCCTCAAAAAGCGATCACCGTGCGTTGGTATTTCAACGAACGATTCCACATGGAAGTCCAGGACGAGGGCGAAGGGTTCGACGTGGACCTGATCCCCGACCCTACCCGCAAGGAAAACCTGTGCCGTCCCAACGGCCGGGGCATCTTCATCATCCGGCATTTCTCCCGGCAACTTGCCTGGGAGGATCGGGGCCGGCGGGTGCTGGTGGAACTGGACCCCGAAGACGACAGCGTCTGCTGACGCTCACCTTATTCCCATTCATTTCGCCAAGCGGTTTTGGCAAAGGATCGTATTCGGCATGAATGTCAACATGACCACCACGGATACTTCCGCGCGTATCGTTCTTTCCGGCCACGTGGATGAACAGGGGGCCGAGGAACTGAAAAAAACGATCCGGGACCTGGATTTAGGGCAAGTCAAGGATGTGACCATTGATTTTCGTGAGGCCCAAAGGATCGGCAGCGCGGGCATCGGTCAGTTGTTGCTTCTTTATAAAAACCTGGCCGTGGCCGGAGGCGGCCTAACGGTGGAAAACCTTTCCCCCACCCTCTTCGAGCTGTTCAAGGGACTCAAACTGGATACCCTGTTCACTCTGTCCCGGGTCTGATCCAAGTTCCGATTCCCCTTCCCCATCGAAGATGTACTTAGGGGTCCGGTGCTTCGGCATCGCGGGCGACCCCTGATCTTCCCCCACATTCCCGTGGTTTCCTTCGCACTCCATGGAGATCGGACCCGGCCCGGCCTTGCCCCCCTTGTTTGGCTTGTACCGCCGGACCGGTTCCCCTTTTTCATGGTTTTTGATACAATCATCAAGACCGACGGATTGTTTTGGCCCCAACCGGAAATGAGGTGGGTATGAACATTTTATTCGTTACGCCGGAAGTATTTCCCTTTTCCCGGGCGGGCGGCCTGGGGGATGTATCCCACCATCTGCCCCGGTCTCTGGCCGAACGGGGCCATCGCCTGTGGGTGATCACGCCCAAATACCGCCAGGCCGAAGAATCCGGCATCCCCATGGAACCGATCGGGGAAGCCGTGCTGATCCCGCTGTCCTGGAAGGAACGGCGGGCCCAATACTTTCTGGCCCGGCCCTTCCCCGGCGTTGAAGTGATTTTGGTGGGCTGCGAGGAACTGTACGGCCGGACCGGGCTGTACGGCAACGAATACGGGGATTACGAAGACAACGCCGAAAGGTTCATCTTTTTCTGCCGGGCGGCCGTGGAATTCGCCCGCCTTCAAGGGCTCGAACCCGATATCATCCATGCCCACGACTGGGCGTCCGGGCTGACGCCCATTCTGGCCCGCTCTCCCGGCGCCGGCATGGACCACCTGAACCGGGCCGCGTCCCTTTACACCTTCCACAACCTGGGGTCCCAGGGAATCTTCTGGCATTACGATTTCCCCATGACCGGCCTGGATTGGAGCCATTTTACTCCGGACGGCATCGAGTTTCACGGCCAGATCAACCTGACCAAGGCCGGGCTGGTCTGGGCGGACATGGTCAGCACGGTCAGCCGGAAATACGCCCAGGAAGCCCTGACCGCCGGGTATGGATTCGGGCTGGAAGGAGTGCTCCAAAAGCGGCGCGAAGATATTCACGCGGTGCTCAACGGGGTGGACTATCAGGTTTGGGACCCCGCCCGGGATCCAGACATCGCCGCCCGGTATTCCATTGAAAACCTGCATTTGAAAACGGAATGCCGGCGGGAACTGGTCCGGCTGTTCGGCCTGGAGCCTTCGGAGCGGCCGATCGTGGCCGTGGTTTCCCGGCTTCTGGACCGAAAGGGCCTGGATCTGATCACCGGCGCCATGGACCGGATTCTATCTCTGCCCGTCTCCCTGGTCTTCATGGGCCAAGGCGAAGACCGGTACCATTTCGCGCTCGGCGAGCTTGGAAAACGGAACCCCGACCGGGTGGGCGTGAAGATTATGTACGACCAGCTTCTGGTCCACCGGATCATGGCCGGCGCGGATGTGTTCCTGATGCCATCCCGGTACGAACCCTGCGGCCTCGAGCAACTATACAGCCTTAAATACGGCACCATCCCCGTGGTCCGGGCCACCGGAGGGCTGGACGACACGGTGGTGGACCTGGGCGAATTCCCGGAAAACGGCACGGGGTTCAAATTTGTCGATTACACCCCCGATGCCCTGGTCGATGCCCTGTCCGCCGCGGTCCGGCTGTTTGAAAACCGTCCGGCCTGGGAGATCGTGATGCGCCGGGGTATGCGCCAGGACTTTTCGTGGTCCCGGGCGGCGGCCGAATACGAACGGTTGTACCAGGCCGCCGTGGAGAAAAGAGGCCGGATTTGATGGACGGGGAATTGAACCGGTACGCCATTCTGGAAAAGGCCATCCGAATTTCCAACTCCATCGTGGACGTGGAACGGCGCCTACGGAACCTGCTTGAACTTTTTTTAAGGGAAATGGGCCTGGACCAGGCGTATCTGTTCAACCTGGACCGCGACGCCGGCCAGTTGATCCTCCGTATGTCCGGACGGACCGCCAGCGTTCCGGACGTTCAGGTCGGACTGGAAGGCCATATTCTGGCCCGGACCGTGGCCCACCGCCAATCCAAAGTGGTTGGTCCGGAAGAAATGGAGGGGTTGCCCGATACCTGCCTGGCCCTGTTCCAGGACCACCGGACTCTGGCCACCTTTCCTATTCAGGACGATCAGGTTCTGTACGGCGTTTTGGTTCTGGCCAGTCTGGAACCCGTGTCGTACCGCCTGGACCGGATCACACTGATCGAAACCATTGCCCTGGAAATGGCCGGGACCATTCGCAATTCACGGCTATATCTCGAATCCAAAAAAAGGATCTCCGACCTTTCCGTTCTGTATGAAGTAGGGCGGTCGGTCAGTTCCACCCTGGACTTGAACAAGGTTCTGGATACCGTGGTCACCATGACCTGTACGGTGCTCATGGGGCAGGGGTCCGCCCTCAACGTGATGGATAACCGCACCAACCGCCTGGTGGTGGCCGCGTCGTCCGGGATCGTGCCCGATGGCTGCCAGTTCCGCCGATTGCTGGACGACCCGGAACGACCCATGCCCGATGAAGTGCTGGCCTGCGTCCGCCGCAACCGGCCGTACGTGGGCATGGCCCGGGAAGACCCCGAATGCCCGGCCATGCGCCGGAGCGGCGGCGAAAAATCCGTGGTCTGCGTGCCCCTTCGGTTCAAAGGCGCCTACTCCGGCACCTTGAGCGTGTACAACAAGGTGGCCGCGCCCCCCGGCCGGGCCCGCGAATTCAACCGCGAAGACATGGAACTGATGGGTACCATGGCCGCCTTGATCGCCGCCTCGCTCGAAAACGCCCTCACCTTCCAAACCGCCACCCTACTGGCCGAACACAACGAATTGTTGGTCCACAGCCTGACGAGTTTATACGAAATCAGCTCGGCCCTGATGACCACCGTCCGCATGGATGAACTTTTGGCCATTATTACCCGGGCGCTGACCTATGAACGGGGCTTCGGGTTCGACCGGGCCATGATCCTGGCCATGAACGAGGACGAGGACACCCTGGAGGGAGCGGCGTACCGGGAAGTGATCCCCGAAGACCGTTTGGAAAACGGACCCAGCCTTTCCGAAGCCCTGCGCGAGGCTGGTGAAATCAGCCCCTTCGTCCGGGATTCCTCCCTTTTTTCCAGCTATCGGCTCCCCGTAACCCTGACCGATCACGTGCTGGTCCGAACGGCGTTGGAAAAGCGGAGCTTCACCGTTTTGCCCGGGGATCCGGAACATTCCTTCGATCCGCCTTCTCCCGTTCCTTTTGGCGCTCATGAGTTCGCCACTCTGCCTCTTCTGGCCAAGGGCAAGGTGGTGGGGGTTCTGGCCGTGGACCGGGACCATCGCCGGCTGGCTCTGGACCCGGCCGACCACCAAAACCTTTCCATGCTGGCCAACCAGGCCGGCCTGGCCATCGAAAACTCCCGGTTGTACGAGTACATCGAAAAAGCCAAGGAGCAGCTTTCCGTGGCCCGGGGACGCCTGATCGAAGCGGAAAAACTGGCCGCCTTGGGGGAACTGGCGGCGGGAATGGCTCACGAAATCCGCAATCCGCTGGTGACCATCGGCGGGTTCACCCGGCGGATGCTCAAGGGCCTGCCCGAAGACGCCCCCCAACGGGCGTACGTGGAAGTGGTCATCACCCAAGTGAACCGCCTGGAAAAAATTCTGGGCGAAGTTCTTGATTTTTCAGGCAGCCAGGTCAGCCACCTGGCCGAACACAACCTCAACGATCTGGTGGCCGACGCGCTTTATATTTTCCGGCGGGAAATGGACCAGGGGGCCATTGAGATCTGCCGCGAATTCGGCCCGACGCCCACGGTGCATGTGGACGACGGCCAGATCAAGCAGGTTTTTTTCAATCTTTTTTACAACGCGATTCAGGCCATGACCCGGGGGGGCGGGCTGCGAGTCCGCACCTTCGCCACGCGGATCGGCGACCGGGAATTCGCGGCCTGCGAAGTATCGGACACCGGTCCCGGGATTCCCAACGACATTCTGCCCCAAATCTTCAACCCTTTTTTCACCACCAAGGACGATGGCACGGGCCTGGGGCTGTCCATCGTTCATAAAATCGTGACCCGGCACCATGGGGAGATCGACGTGGTGAACCTGGAAGGCCAGGGGGCGTCGTTCACCATCAAACTGCCGGCCGCGGCTCAGGCCGGCCTGTATTTGAAGTGACGGGGAAGATCAAGGAGGATAGGGCCTTGAAAGCCACCGAAGAGCTCATGAAGGAACATCGGGGCATTGAATTGATGCTTCGTGTTCTTGGCGTCCTTTCCGTTCGCGGACAGGCCGGGGAGCCGCTGAACATCGCGGACCTTGACGGTATTGTCGAGTTCCTGACCGTTTTCGCCGACAAATGCCACCACGGCAAAGAGGAAGAGCATCTTTTTCCGGCCTTGGAAGCCGTCGGTATCCCCGGCCAAGGCGGCCCCATCGGCGTGATGCTGGCGGAACATGTCGAGGGCCGGAGCATCATCCGCCGGTTGGTCGCGGCCGTGGCCGAGTATAAAGAAGGAAAAAGCGGCGCGGCGGT
>JAGVGV010000298.1 GCA_020056895.1 Deltaproteobacteria bacterium | reverse complement strand
GAAATCACGGACCAGACCCGCGACGTTCTCCTGGAATCCGCCTATTTCACCCCGCGGGGCGTCCGGCGGACGTCCAAAAAGCTGGGGCTCTCCACCGAGGCGTCGTACCGGTTCGAACGGGGGATGGATCCTGACCTGTGCGCCCGAGCGGCGGACCGGGCGGCGGCGCTCATCGCCGAAGTCAGCGGCGGTCGGGTGGCTTTGGGCCGGATCGATGCGTACCCCCTGGTCCAGGAAAAACGGACCATCGCCTTTTCGCCTCAGCGGTGCAACGCCTTTCTGGGCACCGACCATTCGCCGGATGAAATGGCCGGACGGCTCCGGAGCATCGAACTGGCGGTAACCGCCGGCGGCACTCCGTGGTCCGTGTCCATCCCTTCGTTCCGCGTGGATTTGTACCGGGAAGTGGACCTTTTCGAGGAAGTAGCCCGGCTGGTGGGGTTCGACCGCGTTCCGGCCGAACTGCCGGCCGCCCGAGCCAAAAGGGTCCCGCCTGAAACTTCGTACCGGCTCCGGGAACAAGCCCGTCACATCCTGGAAGGCATGGGGCTTTCGGAAGCGGTGAACTTCAGCTTCATCGCCGAAAATTTCCCGGACGCCCTCCAACTGGCTCCGGATGATCGCCGGCGGCGGACCGTGCGGATCGTCAACCCCTTGTCCGAAGACCAGGTGCTGCTCCGGACCACCCTGATCCCCGGCCTGCTGGATACGCTCCGGCGGAACCAATCCCGCCTGGTCTGGGACGCGGCCCTGTACGAGATCGGCATGGTCTTTTTCCTCCGGCCCGAAGAAGAGCTGCCCGAGGAACGATTGACCATCGGCGGCCTTCTTTCCGGCATGCGCGAAGACCTGTCGTGGCACAAGAAGCCCGAACCCGTGGATTTTTACGATCTTAAGGGCGTGGTGGAGGAACTGCTGGAAGGCCTGGGCGTGGCCGCGCCTGAATTCCAGCCGGATGCCTCCCCCTTTCTGGACCCGGCGGTTCAGGCCGGAATTTTATCCGGGAACCGGCGGCTGGGCTTTCTGGGCCGGGTTAACGCCGAAACGGCTCGGACCTTTGGCATCAAAAAGCCGGGCAGCGAAACCGGCGGCGAAGCCTGGGTGTTCGAACTGGACCTGGCCGCGATCATCGAAGCCCGGGAGGCCCTTGTCCGCTACAAGCCGTTGCCCCGGTTCCCCTTCGTGGACCGCGATTTGGCCGTGATGGTGGACCGGAACATCCCGGCCGCTCGGATTACGGCCTTTGTCCTTTCCCTGGGCGAAACCATTCTGACCGACGTGATGCCCTTCGACGCGTACGAAGGCAAGCAGATCGCCGAAGGCCAGCGGAGTTTGGCCTTCCGGATGCGGTACCAGTCCCCGGACCGGACCCTGACCGACGAGGAAGTGAACGACGCCCACCAAAAGGTGACGGACCGGGTGGCGGCCGAATTCCAGGCCGTGAGACGTTAATCTTTTCAAAGGATAAAGCCTCTTGCCACGCCGTAAAACCTTCACCAAGGCCGATATCGTGGCCGCCATCCAGGCCCGGATGGGTTTCCCCCGCCGAGCCGTCACCCAAGTGGTGGACGATCTTCTGGACCTGATCCAGGAATCCCTGGCCGCCGGAGAACCGGTGAACATTTCGGGCTTCGGCCGGTTTGAGGTAAAGGAAAAAAGCGCCCGGCCCGGCCGGAATCCCCGAACCGGCGAGGAGATTCCGATCCCTCCCCGCCGGACCGTTACCTTCAAACCCGGCCAACCTCTTCGCCGGGTCCTCCGTTCCCCCGAAGAACCAAAGAAAAACGACTCCGACGAATAAGGGAAGGAATTCGGGTTTCTTTGAATTTTTCTCAACCACGCCTTCGTTCCGCCAAAGGTGATCGCCGACCGCTGATGGCCCGAAGGGTGAAGCCTCCCCAGTTTCAAGCCAAATCCCAAGCTCCGAAACCGCCTCCCCAACGGAACCATTCCCCTCGCTTCGCGGGAATGATTGACGAATCCGGCCGAGCCGCTTATCATCATGGCCGGATCCGCGAAAACGGCGGTCGCGGTTCGTTTCCTCGCCCGGACGGACGGGGATGGGCGGTTCTTTCACCATCGTATCCAGAGCGCCGAGGCGGCGAACATGCCTCAGATACCCGAAAAGGTGTACTTCCGCATTGGCGAAACCGCCGAACTGGTGGGCGTGGAACCCCATGTCCTTCGGTTCTGGGAAACCGAATTTCCGGGGATCAAACCCATTCGGGCCACGTCTCAGCAGCGTTTGTACCGGCGCCAGGATGTGGTGACTTTTCTGGAAATCAAGCGGCTGTTATACGACGAACAATACACCATCGCCGGCGCCCGAAAGCGGTTGGCGGAAGGTGCTTCGGAGCCCTCCGTCGTGCCCGGACACGCGGCCGCTCCGGATTCCGCCGGCTCCATTTACGAACAACATCTAGTGGATAGTGGTTCAACCGCCTCGGCCAACCTGCCGGACCCGGGTCCGGCCGCCTTGACTTCAACCGGGCCGGACATCACGCGCCCCGTCACCGACGCCCTGGAACTTAAATGGCTGCTCCAGCAGGTTAAAAGGGAGCTCATGACCATTCGTGACCAGTTGGCCGGCCCCCTGAAAACACCAACGGAAACAGCCGCCTCGGAAACCACCAAGCTCAAAAGGGATTGACCGGTCGCGACGGCCTCATCCCGCCTCCCCGCCCTTCCTTTGTCTTTACCCCGACCCCTGGTTCGTGGTATCCGTTTTGAGCATCGAACCAAGGCCTTTGGGGCCGGGAGGAGGAGCGTTCCATGTTCCAAACGATGTATCCGGAAATGATCGAATCGCTGCCCGACATCGATTTGAACCTCAAGGGGGTGCGCGGCAAGCTGCTTCAAGCCGGGCATCAGCAGGTGGTGTTTTTTGAATTGACGCCCGAAGCCGAGATTCCGCCTCATTCCCACGGAGCCCAATGGGGCATCGTGGTCGAAGGGGAGATCGAACTGACCATCGGCGGCGTGGCCCGAGTGTTCAAGCCCGGCGATTCATATACCATTCCGGCGGGCGTCATCCATTCGGCCCGCATGTTGACTCCGGTAAAAGCCATCGACTTTTTTAATGAACCGGCTCGGTACCGCCCCAAGGCCTGAAGCGGATCCGAAAAAGCGGCGGCGGCCCGGAGAATGGGCCGGGAGAAAAACATTGGCGAAAAAACAAAGGACGGCATGACGGACGAAGTGATCCTGATTGGCGGAGGGTTGGCCGGGTGCGAAGCCGCCCGCCGGATCGCCCGGGCCGGCGTT
>JAGVGV010000079.1 GCA_020056895.1 Deltaproteobacteria bacterium | reverse complement strand
TCGCTCACATTCGGAAATAGTATTGCAGATAGAGCGCGCCCCCCAAAAGGATCGTTATAAGCAAGAACCCAATCACGTTCAGCAGCATCACCGCCCTTTGATACCGGTTCACCCGGGACCCATGGACGGTCAATAACCCGATAATAGCCGCCAGATTCGCCGCCGCCGCCAGAGCCAGAACCACCAGCCGAAATTGGACGGGAATCCATGCCCACCATCCCAGATTCTTAACCCAAATGGCCACGATCAACACAACGGTTAGCAGCCCGGCCAGCAAGCTGAAAAAATCAATTAGGCGGCGCATCATCGTCTCCCCGTTGTTGGCTGGGGTGGTTCCTTCGCGGATCGGCGTCGACCCCAAAGGTGCTTCACCACGTAAAACAAGAAGGATCCCAGAGCGGTCAGCAGCAACAGCCCCGCCACCGGAAGGACCGCCAAAACCGCAGGAAACCGCTCCTCCCGGCCGATCGGCATCCCCGCCAAAGCCGCCAGAACCAGAAACAGGAACAGCCCCAGCACCGATAACAGGGGCCACCAGGCGAAAAACCAGCGCCAGGCGAAGCAACGGCGGAGCCGGATCGGTAAAAAAATCACCCAACCCAGGGCAATCAAAACCGAAGCCAAAGACCCGTTTCCGGACCGGGATAAACCCCATGGAAGAACCGGAAAAACATAGGTTTCCAACATAGAAAGGCAGAGCATAAGGAGTGCCGGACTGGCGATATGGAGGCCCAGCGACAAGGCGGAAAAGGGCGCCCCGTTGAGCCGGAGGGGAGGATTCCGGGTCGCCGTCATACCGATGACCGCCTCCGACCGGTGTTCCACGGCGGCGTAGGCCTTGAAACCGCCGCGAAAAAACAAATGTTCTCTTGGATGATTATCATATCCCCATAAGCGCCCGCCGTCAAACTAGGGATCAATGTTATGGCGGTGTCTGCCCTGGCGAGGTCCTGGCCCCGATCCTACCTATTCCGCTCTCAGGTTCCGGCTCCGCACGGATGCTTTTCCCCTTGACCAGGGCTTGACAAGCCGACGGGTCTGTCTATTTTTCGATTAGAACAACGGCCGGGGACGGCGGCTTCCGGGGCGGGAAAGATTTTTGACGCCCGGCTGAAACGATCAAGCGCCGACCCCAAGGCGTGAAACACTCCACGGAGACGAATGAAGGAGGAAAAAGCGATGTCGATCCTGAAATGGACTCCCGGATTCGGCTCCCAGGGATCCTGGCGTGACCTGGACCGATTCCGTCGGCAGGTGGAGGGCCTGTTGGAAACCCTTTCCGGAACGGTGGAACGCCGTTTGTTGTCCGGATCCGGCGTGTACCCTCTGCTGAACATCGGCGAAGACGACGACCATCTTTACGTAACGGCCGAGCTGCCCGGCGTGGCGGCCCAGGACCTGGACATCTCGGTCCACGGCCAGGACCTCATCATCCGGGGCGAACGGCGCATCGCCGAAGCGGGCAGCCAAGTGAATTACCACCGCCGCGAACGCGAAGCGGGAACCTTCCGCCGCGTGGTGGGTCTGCCCGTGAAAGTGGATGCCGAAAAGGTTTCGGCCTCGGTCAAGGACGGCGTTCTTCGTTTGACCCTGCCCAAGGCCGCCGAAGTCAAACCCCGCCAAGTGGCCGTGGCGGCCGGTTGACCGATCGAGGGAGGATACGATCATGACCAACGAAATGAAAGCCGTGGACAAGGTGAGCGTTCAGACCCCGGGGGAATCCACCCGCGAATGTCCCTGCTTCGTGCCCCGGGTGGATATATACGAATCCGCCGAAAAAATCACTCTGCTGGCCGATATGCCCGGAGTGACCAAAGACGGCGTGTCCATTGACCTGAAGGACAACGTACTGACCCTGAGGGGCGCTTTCGGCTCCCCCACGCCGGCTCCGGCCCGGGTGCTGTACAAGGAATACGAGGAAGGGGATTTCTACCGCCAGTTCACCCTTTCCAACCTTATTGACCAGACCCGCATCACGGCCGGGCTGAAAGACGGGGTGCTGACTCTGGAACTGCCCAAGGTGGAAAAGGCCAAACCCCGCCAGATCGAAATCCGGACGGAATAGTTCCCCATGGAGATGGGATCGGGTTCCCGCGAACCCGATCCCGGGAAACCACGTGGAAAAAGCTCTCCGCGATCCGTCGTCAGCGATCCGTTCAAATGGAAGGAATGCGGATTCATTTGAATTTCCAATAAAAACGCATTCGTTCCGTTAAATCGGGCAGATCCAGAGCTGACGACCGACCGCCCGAAAATTGAAGCCCGCCAGGGCCTCAAACGGCGCCCAAAAACCAGCGACGCCATCCCAGACGGAACGGATAACGATTATTCATTTTTCCCCTTTTCCCGTCCTTCACCCTTTGTTATGCTTTCCATTCCAGCCGGGTGTTTCTCCCGGGCCCATTGGAAAAAAACGCACGAAACCCCGTAGGCAAAAAAGCCGGAACCCGTTTCCGTCGCCGCCTTGGGGAAGCCATTCCCAGACCCCGGATACCTCCAGGCGGGCTCCCGGCCTCGCGGCGCGAAGCGCCGGGCGGTTGACCCTCAAGGCGGTTTCAGGCGCCGGCGTTTCCGGCCAATATGAGCGAAGGAGGGGCGTTGTTCATGACCGAACAGGAACACAATACGGGCGAAGTGGCCATGTTGACCATTGGCGGCCGAACCATTGAACTGCCCGTGGTGGAAGGCACGGAAGGGGATAAAGCCATCGATATTTCCGAGCTTCGGCGGCAAACCGGGTACGTCACCCTGGACCGCGGGTTCGCCAACACCGCCAGTTGCTCGAGCGCCATCACCTTCATGGACGGCGAAAAAGGAATCTTACGCTATCGCGGGTACCCGGTCGAGGAACTAGCCGAGCATTCCGAGTTCGTGGAAACCGCTTACCTGCTCATCAACGGCGACCTGCCCGACCATAAGGAACTCAACCGCTTCCGCATGATGCTCAACGACAACTCCCTGGTCCACGAGGATATGCAACGGTTTTTCCAAAGTTTTCCACGGGATTCCCATCCCATGGGCATCCTTTCCTCCATGGTCACCGCGCTCCGGAGTTTTTACCCCGCCCTGATCGGCATGCCCCGATCCGAGGCCATCCTTCTGACCCTGACCCGGCTTTTGTCCAAAGTGCGGACCATGGCCGCCATGAGCTACAAAATCTCCCGGGGCCACCGGGTGATCTATCCCCGGCTGGATCTTTCCTACTGCGCCAATTTCCTGAACATGATGTTCGACAACCCGGTCAAGCCTTATGAAATCGACCATGACAAGGTGAAGGCCCTCAACGTGTTCTGGATTCTCCACGCCGATCACGAACAAAACTGCTCCACCGCCGCCGTCCGTTTGGTGGGGAGCGCCCGAGTGAACCTGTATGCCGCCATTTCCGCCGGCATGGCCGCGCTTTGGGGCCCCTTGCATGGCGGCGCCAACCAGGCCGTGATCGAAATGCTGGAACAGATTCAAGCCGCCGGCGGGGATTTCCGTCCCTTCATCGAACGAGCCAAGGACAAAAACGATCCTTTCCGGTTGTACGGCTTTGGCCATCGGGTGTACAAAACCTACGACCCCAGAGCCCGCATCATGAAAGCCATGTGCGACCGGCTGCTGGCCAAGCTGGAAATCCAGGATCCGCTTTTGGATATGGCCAAGGAACTGGAAGAGGTGGTGCTCCGGGACTCCTATTTCGCCGACCACAACCTGTATCCCAACGTGGATTTTTACAGCGGCATCGTGCTTCGGGCCTTGGGCATTCCCACCAATATGTTCACCGTCATGTTCGCTATCGGCCGGCTGCCGGGCTGGATTTCCCAATGGATGGAAGACGCCGGGGACCCCAAGTGGAAAATCTACCGACCCCGCCAGGTATACGTGGGGCCGGCTCAACGGCCTTTCGTCCCCATCCATCAGCGTTAGCCGGCACCGTCCGCCCAACCTGGGGAAGTGGCGCGGGCGGAGCCGTCCGCCATTGGGACTCCGCACCGGTTTTCGGGGAGTCGGGGGCGTGATTTGGTCGCCAAAGCATCCCCCGTTTCCAGCTTCAATCCCTTTTCACATCCAGCATCCGGGTGACGGCTTTTAGGGCCTTGACCCGGATGTCTTCGGATACCTTGACCACCGGGGCCATGGTTTCCAGAGCGGACAGCACGTCGCCCAGCCGGGTCAGCTTCATGTTGGGGCAGACCATTTCGTGGGAAACTTCGTAAATGGCCTTGCCCGGATTCTGGTTCCGCAACGGGTAAAGCAGGCCGTTTTCCGTGGCGATCAAAAATTCCTTGGCGTCGCTTTCCTTTACATAAGCCAGCATGCCCGTGGTGGACCGGATGGCGTCGGCCAGGTCCAGCACTTCGGGCCGGCATTCCGGATGAGCCACCAGCACGGCGTGGGGGTGTTCGGCCTTGGCTTTCAGCACCCGGTCCCGGGTCAACCGATCATGAATGTTGCACTGGCCTTCCCATAAAAGGATTTCTTTGGTCACGCGGCGGGCGGTGTACTGAGCCAGGTTTTTATCCGGAGTCATCAGCACCCGCGGTTCGGGCAGGGACTGGACCACGGACACGGCATTGGCCGACGTACAGCAGATATCGCTTTCGGCCTTCACTTCGGCCGGGCTGTTCACGTACGTCACCACCGGCACGCCGGGGAGTTCGGCTTTCCGGCGTTTCAGACTTTCCGCGGTGATGGTATCGGCCATGGGGCAGCCGGCATCCATGCGGGGCAAAAGGACGGTTTTGTCCGGACAGATGATGCTGGCCGTTTCGGCCATGAAATGAACGCCGCAAAACACGATCACCTCGGCCGGAGTCCGGCCGGCCTGAATGGACAGGCCCAGCGAATCGCCGGTCATGTCGGCCACATCCTGCACTTCGGGCCGCTGGTAGTTATGAGCCAGGATCACGGCCCGCCGCTCGCGGGTCAGATCCCTGATTTTTTGGTGCATTTCCTTGGGGTCCATGGGTTCCTTTCCTTTGGGACGGCCATCGGCCGGTATCGATCCTAATATTCACAATAGCACAATGGCCCGCCCCCGCCAACAGGAAAAGAACCAGGTTTCCAACGCGGCCGCCTCTTGACCCCAGCCCCGCTCTTCCCCATGATTACCATTGCGGCTTCGAAAAAAACATGGAGCATCCCCATGCCTTCCGATTCCCTGGCCCAATCCCTGTATGGC
>JAGVGV010000313.1 GCA_020056895.1 Deltaproteobacteria bacterium | reverse complement strand
CACTATCACCACCCTGGTCCGGAAACTGGCCGACCACGGGTACGTGGAGCGGGGGCCGGACCCGAACGACGGCCGAGTCATCCAGGTGCATCTGACGGCCGCGGCCGAGGCATTGAAAGAGGATTTACTGGACATTTCGCGGCGAATCCGGGAACGGATCGGCCGGGGTCTGTCCGCCGACGACCAACGGACCCTGGCTGACCTGTTGGACCGGGCGGTGCGGAACTTCAGCGGAGGATGACGATATTTTTTTAACCATTTTATTCGACATCGAACCAAATTACCCAAAGGAGGCCCAAGATGGCCGTACCCGCCAAGGTGATCGACGTCTGGATGCAGCACCCCACTCTGGAATTCATCAACCACCCCATGTTCGAATCCCTGCGCCGGTGGATGGGCGTGGACCGGGTGACGGAAGACATACCCCTGGACCTCACGGTGGCGATGATGGATCAGGCGGATGTGGCCGTGGGGCTTCTGGCCGCCTGGTGGGGCCCCGGCGGACCGCTGATTTCCAACGAATTCGTGGCCCAGTGCGTGGACCAGCGTCCCGATCGGTTCCGCGGTGTGTGTTCGGTGAACTTGTGGCGGCCCATGGAAGCGGTTCGGGAAATGGAACGGTGGGTCCGGGGCCACGGGTTCGTGGGGGTTCGTCAGGTGCAGTGGTTCTGGAATCTGCCGCCCACGGATCGGCGGTATTATCCGCTGTATGCCAAGTGCGTGGAATTGGGGGCGCCAATCTGTTTCCAGGTGGGGCATACCGGCCCCCTGAGGCCGTCCGAACCGGGCCGGCCCATCCCGTACATCGATGAAGTGGCGCTCGATTTTCCGGAACTGGTGATGGTTTGCGGCCATATCGGGTATCCGTGGACGCAGGAAATGATCGCCGTAGCCACCAAGCACGCCAACGTGTATATCGATACGTCGGCGTACACGGCCCGCCGGTATCCGCCGGAATTGGTTACGTACATGAAGAGCAACGGCCGGAAAAAGGTGATGTTCGGCACGAATTACCCGATGATTCCGCCGGCCAAATGCCTGGAACATCTGCCGGATTTGAACCTGGACCCGGAAACGGCCGACCTGTTTTTGCGGGGGAACGCGGCCCGGGTGTTCCAGTTGGAAGGGTGAGCCCTGAAGGGGGTCCATGAACGTCCGGGCGAGGCAGCCTCGCCCCTATCGGACTGATCCCGGCGTAATTCGTTTGTGCTCATTCTACGATTATCAGAACTGAAAACGGTTTTCCCCAAAGGCCTTCCCGAACCTTCTCGAAGCCGGCGGCGGGTTTGGGGGACCCTTTCTAAAGGTTCCCCCCAATATTCATCTTCTTCCACAACCGACCCGCCGCTTCGCGGGCGCGGGCCAGGATTTCCGCTTCGTTCACGGTGGTCAGTCGGCGGTTGTCCACGATCACTCGGCCGTTGGCGATGACGGTATGGACGTGGCGATTTTCAAAGCCGTAGATGAAGTGGCCCAGGAAGTTTTCCGAAGTGACCGGAGTTGGGGCGTCGTAGTCCAGGATCACCAGGTTGTTTTCGCCGTCGACCGGGCCGCCGAATTCCTTGGCGTACCGGTGGATGGCTCGGAACCGGCGGTACGCCTCGTCGAACCCCAGGCCTTCGGCGGCCTGGCCGTTCAGGAAGGCGGCGTGGGCGCTCCGGATCATATCCGAATGCATGCCGTCCGTGCCCAGGATCACATTGGGGGTGATGGCCTTGTATCCCGTCAGGCCCACGTTGTTGTTCAAATTGCTTTCGGTGTTCTGCGCCGCCCAAACGCCGGACGACCGGATCCGGTCCTTTTCCGCGTCCGATAGATGCAGGCAATGGGACAAAATGCTTTTTTCAAGGTCCAAAGCTCCGGCTTCAAACAGCCGGTCCACCACTCGGCGGCCGTACCGGGCCATCGTGATGTCCTGATCGGCCTGATCTTCGGCCACGTGAATATGGATACCGGTCATATGCTTGCGAGCCAAGTCCACGGCTTGCCCCAGCAGTTCCGGCCCCACCGTGAACGAGGCATGGAGTCCTACGTGGCCCGGCCGGCCGGAGGCCAGGTATTGGTCGGTTTCCGCCAGGCCTTGGTCGCGGATGGCTTCACCGTCCCGGTCCGAAAGTTCCAGGCAGAGCATATGGCCGATACCCACCTGATCGAAAGCCCGGGCGATGGTGAAGAGCGACCCGGGCACGGCATGGGGCGACGAATGGTGGTCGATGGCGAACGTGACGCCGTTTTTGGCCATGGCCAGGGCGGCGGCCAGAGCGGATGCTTCCACCATTTCGAGGTCCAGGGACCGGTCCAGGCGCCACCAGATAAGTTCCAGCACCTCCACGAAGTTCCGGGGCGGCCGGGGCGGCGCGGGCATGCCTCGGGCCAGAGTGGAATAGATGTGGTGATGGCCGCAGCCGAAAGCCCGAGTGACCAAACGGTTCCGGGCGTCGATCACCCGGTCGCCGGGTTGGGGGGCTCCGGCGGGCAGGCCGCCCAGCACTTCGAGACCGGCTCCGGGGCCTTCATCCACGCGCAGGCAGGCGGTCCGGATGTCCAGGCTTTGCCAATCCACATACCGGGCGTTCGTCAGATACAACGTCATGGGCCGTCTCCCTTATCCGGTTCGGGTTTCCGTCCGGGGATGGGGCTCAGCGGCAGGCGGTCCCGACGGAGGCCGTCGAAGGACCGGAAGGCATTGGCCGCGGCCGGCGCCGTGGGAATGGACCCGATTTCCCCCACGCCCTTGGCGCCGAAGGGGCCGATGGGGTCCGGACATTCCACGAGGATAACCTTGATCGAGGGCATGTCCGGAGCCCGTAAAAGCCCCAGGCGGCCCAGCCGGTCGGTTTTCAACCGGCCGTTTTCAAATAGCAATTGTTCGCCCAGGGCATACCCCAGGCCCATGGCCACGCCGCCTTCCACCTGACCTTCGAACAAGGCGGGGTGGACGATCCGGCCGCCGTCGTGCGCCGCCACCACGGTTTCGATCCGCCCCTGGTCGTCCAGAATGACCAACTGAGCCGAAAAGCCGTATGAAAAATGGCTGATCACCGGCCCTGGACTCCCGGGCCTGGTGGTCCAATCCACGCTGTATTCGCCCAGGTATTCCCGGCCGGACAGATCGGTCAGCGGCGTGGTTTCCAGGTCCGATTTCAGCTTCCGGGCCGCGTCCAGAACCGAAAGCCCCAACAATACGGTGCCCCGGCTGGCGGTGGTCACGCCGCCCAGGGTTTCCCGTCCGGTTTGGGATTCGATGTCCATGGGAATGGCCTCCGAAGCGGGCCCCAACGTTTCCCGGATCATCTGCAAGGCCACGGTGTGGATACCCTGGCCCATTTCGGACCAGCCGTGGATCAGCCGGAGCCTCCCATCCGGTTCCACCCGCAACAACACGCGGCTCCGTTCTTCCAACCCGTTGCCAATGCCCACGTTCTTGATGGCCAGCGCCAGCCCCCTATACCGGGCCCGGTCGTAGTCGGCCTTCACCGCGTCCAAACACTCTTTCAAGCCCACGCCCGGCCCCAGCACCTGGCCGGTGGTGGTGGCCAACCCTTCGGCCAGGGCGTTTTGCCGCCGGAAATCGAAGGAGTCAAATCCGCCCTGGCGGCAAAGGTCTTCCACCAGGCTTTCCATGGCGAAAGTGGCCTGGTTCACGCCGAATCCTCGAAAAGCCCCGGCCGGAGGATGGTTGGTGTACAAGGCGGTAGCGACCACATCCACGTGGGGAACGAAGTACGCTCCGGCGGCATGAGTCCCCGATCGAGCCACCACTTCCCCGCCCACCGAAGCGTACGCGCCGGTATCCCCCACGATCCTGGCGAAAAGTCCGGTCAGGCGGCCTTCAATGTCGCAGCCTAGAGCATAATCAAGCCGCATCCGGTGGCGCTTGGGATGCATCCGAATGGATTCGGGCCGGCTGAGGCGGACCAGCACCGGCCGGTTCAGGTGAAACGCGGCCAGGGCGGCGTGGTGCT
>JAGVGV010000556.1 GCA_020056895.1 Deltaproteobacteria bacterium | reverse complement strand
GCCGATGGGCAGGTGGCGGCCAGTTGAGGATAGGCGTAATCGTATAAATAATAGATAAGGATCAGCAGGGGAAGCAGGGCGATCAGAGCGTACACGGATAGGAACATCCGCCGGAATCGGGACGAGGATAAGGACTTGAGCGTCTTCATGAGCCCCGTGATCCCCCAGACTGAAATGGTAATCCGCGCCGCCCCCGGTTACCGATCCCCAAAAGGATCGGCGGGCCCATGGACCGGTCCCCAAGCCGACGCCTCCCAAGGTTCCGGGAGATGGACGGTGTTCTTCAACTTATCGACGAGAATATGCTTTTAGCCGCGGCCCTGTCAAGCCGCCGCTGCCCCCATGGATTTATTATGGCCGGTTTCCCTCGGATTGACAACCACCCCGCCTTCCTTGTATGTACGTGGAACCTTGGATACGGGCGCGAGTGAGGTTGATTTGGAGCCGGAAATTCAGGTTTTCAGGGATTTTATCCGCAAACGGGGTCTTCGGGGCACGAAGGAGCGGGAAGCCATCGTCCGCGAAATCCTGACCACCCAGGATCATTTCGACGTGGACGAGCTTTATTTCCGGCTGAAAAAAACCGCCGGCGTCTCCAAGGCGTCCATTTACCGGACCATTCCGCTCCTGATCGAAGCCGGCCTGATCAATGAAGTGTACTTGGAAAACGGCCACATGCATTACGAACATGTGTACGGCCGCGATCACCACTGCCACCTGAGGTGCCGGATCTGCCGGGTCATCGTCGAAGTCACCGATCCCCGCCTGACCCAGATCGAACGGGAGATCGCCTCCCGGAATAATTTCGTCAGCGAAGGGCACAAATTGGAGATCGTGGGCGTCTGCCCGTCCTGCCAAAACCAGCATCCCATGGCTTGACATTTTCGTTCGCCTCCTTATCTTGTAATTGATTCGCAATTGCGCTATCCATGCGCATCCTTTTTGGAGGGCTCCCCCATGTGGCAGGAAGGCCTGGTAGTGCTTATCGTTCTCGTGGCCGTGGGCTTTGTCGTTCGTCACTTTCGAAAATCCACATCCGGTCCCTGCGGGTCGGGCTGTTCCTGTTCCGGCGGCCCCGCCGGCCGGCTCCAAGGGCCTCCCCTGCCCATGAACAAGAACGAGGTCCACTAACCAAGGCGCCATGAAAACTCCGCATCTGCATGAAAAACAGGAACTTGCCCGCATTCTGACCCAAAACGGCCAGGACCATACCGAAGACTTGATGATGGTTCTGGATGCCTTTTTGGCCACCGAAGACCATCTGACCGTAGCCGAACTCCACCGGCGGCTTACCGAACAAGGGCATGATTACGATTTCGAGTTCGTGGAAGAGGCTCTTGAAGTTTTCCGAGGCTATGGCTTTGCTCAGGTGAAGACCTTCAAGGGACGGGAACCCTTGTACGAACACCATCACCTGGGCCAGCATCACGACCACCTGATCTGCACCCGGTGCGGGCGGGTGGTGGAGTTCGTCAATCCCCTGATCGAGGAACTTCAGATCAGCGCCGCCCGGGAACTGGGGTTCGCGCCCCTGGACCATCGCCTGGAAATTTACGGGCTTTGTCAGAACTGCGCCCGGGTTCCGGGTCAGGCGGTACCGCTGACCGAAGCCCAGGCCGGAGAAAAACTCACCGTGACCCGCCATGCCGGCGGGGATGATCTGACCCGGCGGCTGACCGACCTGGGGCTCAGGCCCGGCGCCGAAGTCGAAGTGCTTGGATGCGGGGCCGGGTCCGTGGTCCTGGCCTGCCAGGGTTCCCGGCTGGCGTTGGGGCAGGAGCTGTGCGAAAAGCTGATGGTCGAACCTCGAAAGGAAAACGGCCGTTGCCGGCCCCGGTTCCGGCACCGGATGAAACACGGTCGGTTTTCTTTTTTTGACCGGTTTCGAAAAGACTAGCGCCGAACCAACCTCCTCCCCTCAACCGGAACGGACCCGGCATGCACCCCATTTTGTTTCAAATCGGCCCGGTCACCATCCCTACATACGGCGCCCTGGTGGCGCTGGGCATGATTCTTGGGTTGACCCTCAGCCTTCGGCTGGCCAGGCGGGACGGGTTGGACCCCGACGCCGTGGAAAATCTGGCCTTCGTGGTTCTTTTGGCCGGCCTGATCGGCGCCCGGCTTTGGTTCGTGGCCATTGCCTGGGACCATTACCGGTCCCATCCCTGGGATGTCTTCCGCCTGTGGGAAGGCGGGCTGGTTTTTTATGGCGGTTTGATTCCCGGTATTTTGACCGCCGTGGCGTACATGGGAATAAAGCGGATGCCCATGTTCGCCGTCGGCGACGTTTTGGCGCCGGGTTTGGCCATCGGCCAGGCCGTGGGCCGGCTGGGGTGCCTGGCGGCGGGGTGCTGCTACGGGCGGGAAACCGGCCTTCCCTGGGCCGTCATCTTCACTCATCCCCACTCCCTGGCGCCCCAGGGTATTCCCCTTCACCCTACCCAGTTGTACGATGCCCTCACGCTGGGGCTTCTTTTCACGGGGCTGATGGTTCTCCGGCGGTTTTCCCGACGGCCGGGGCTGGTCTTCTGGACCTACGCCTTCCTTCAGGGACTCGGCCGATTCCTGTTGGAACCCCTACGTAATGATTTTCGCGGGGTTTCCCTCTGGGGGGAAATAACGTCCACCCGGGGGGCCGCCCTGGGGCTGATGGTGGTCAGCACCGTCATTCTGGCGGTCCTGGTCCGCTCCCGGTCCGCGGTCCGCGACGGCCGTTGATATCCGTATTAGGATAATTATCATATAGTTGAATCATCGGACCCGCGGCCTGAAAAAAAAGGAAAATCCCACTTGCCTTGTCGAAAAGGATTTGCTTAGTATGAGCCCGACCATCGATCAAACTTGCTTCCGGTGATGGACCTGGAGGTCCGGGGTGAAACGCCGTGGGCCCATCCGCCGAAGAACGGCCCGGAAGTGTGGGAAGAGGTGCTTGGGTTGGATCTGGAAGATTATCGTTTTTCCGCCGAACACATGTGGGTTCGCGTCGACGAGGACCAGCAGGCCTTTATTGGCCTGACGGAAGAGGCCCTTCAGGACAAGGACGAAGTCACCCGGCTTCGGTTGCCCGCCGAAGGAGAGGAATTCACCAAGGATGAACCCTTTGGCCGGCTGACCGCCAAACGGACCGTAATCCGCCTGTTCGCCCCCATCAGCGGCGAAGTGGTGGAGGTCAACGAAGAAGTCCTGGACGCGCCGGAAATGGTGCTGGAAGACCCGTACGAGGAAGGATGGCTCCTCCGGGTGGACATCATCGACATGGCCGAAGTTGATGAATTGATGAGCCGGGAGGAATACGAGGACTACCTTAGCGAGGACTTCCCGGACGAAGACGAAGACATCGAATCCGAGGAAGAGGAAGAATACGACGAGGACGACGAAGAAGACGAGTATTGATCCGTCCAAGGGGAGCCCTCTGGGATTCCGCCCCGGCCCTGACAACCCGGAAGCGGCCGGGTTCCGCCGGAAAAGGCGGGCGAAAAGCCCTGAACTCACCGTCAAAAAAAAGAAAAACCTCGTTGTCCCTGAGAAATCAGGGTGATATGATGTTT
>JAGVGV010000043.1 GCA_020056895.1 Deltaproteobacteria bacterium | reverse complement strand
GGCCTTGGCCCAGCCATGGCAGGCGATCAGGGTTTCCACCGGCGTGGGCGGCAGATCGCGGATTTTATACATGGGATGAAAGCGGGTGAAATGGACGGGGGTCATGGGCCCCAGGTGGTCCCGGACCCACCCCGCCAGGCCCCGGACCATGGGTTCCTGGTCGTTGAGGGTGGGCAGGACCAGATTGACCAGCTCCACCCACGGCCCCAATCCTTTCAAGGTTTTCAGGGTTTCCAGAACCGGGTCCAGCCGGCCTTGGCAGACCGATTGGTAATAATCGTCGCTGTATGCCTTGAAGTCCACTTTGTACGCGGCCAAGTGAGGGGCCAAGGCCCGGACGGCTTCCGGCATGATGAATCCGTTGCTCACGACTACCGGCCTGAGGCCGGCGGCCTTGGCCAGGCGGGCGGTATCGAACATGTATTCGTAAAAAATGGTGGGTTCGGAATAGGTGAAGGCCACGCTGGGGGACCCCAGTTCCTTGGCCTTGGCCGCCACGGCTTCGGGGGGAAGGTACTGGGCTTCCAGGTCTTCGGGTCGGGCCTGGGAAATCTGCCAGTTCTGGCAGAACTTGCAATGGATGTTGCACCCGGCCGCGGCCACGGAAAACACCGTGGTTCCGGGCAGGAAATGGTTGAAGGGCTTTTTTTCAATGGGATCGTTGTGCGCGGCCACGGCTCGGCCGTAGACCAAAGTCACATACTCGCCGCCCCGGTTTTCCCTTACCCCGCAGTGGCCCCGTTCCCCTTCGGCCACCCTACATTGGCGGGGGCAAAGCCGGCACTGGACCACGTTCGATCCCGCCTTGTCCCAGAACATGGCCGGACGAACGAATCGTTCGTCCTCGTTCTTCCCGGCCCCGGTGTTCTTGCCTCCGGCCCCCGGCAACACGTCTTCGGCCCGAACGCTCGGCCCCCCCAGGCAAACTCCGCCGGCCGCCAGCCACCCCAGGCATTGGATAAAAGCCCTGCGATCCATGATCCCTCGATTCCAGCGCCCAGCGTTATTCCTTTTCGCCGAACACCTGGGCGCTAAAGGAAAAAAGCTGAGTCCCGGGTTCCTTCCACGTTTCCGGAGGCAGCCCCGCTTTTCGGCACAAATGAGCCAGAAACTCGTCCCTTGTCCATTTCTCTTCCACCGGCACCTGAGGCAGCAAAAGCCCCCGGAAGGGCGGCCGGACGATCATCAGCCCATGATCGCCGATCCGGATGTCCTCGATCTTTTTCACTTCCTCGAAGGGCGTGAGCACGGATATTTCGATCCGGACTTCTGCTAGCTCCTCCACGGCCAATGGAGGAAAACGGGTGTCTTCGAATGCGGATAGAACGGCGGTTTCGGCCACGGTTTCCGCCACGGCCGCGTCATCGGACAACCGGCCGATGCAGCCCCTCAATTCACCCTTCTTTTTCAGGGTGACGAAAGCCCCCCGGTTGGCCTTCAACCCCGGAGTCAGGCCCGTCGGTTTGTAGTCCTTGCGGTCAAAGGCCGCCTGGATGGATTCCCGGGCGATTTTCAAAAGCCGCTTCTGGTCGTCCACGCCAAGCCCCAGGTCCACGCCCACGGCCGGCTCCCGGGGCGGGGTTCCCACCGAGCCGGATGCTCCCGAACCCGGGGCGGACGATGGTTTCGCGCCTCCCGAAGAGACCCCCGATCCCGGCGGCGACGCGGTTTTTTCCGTTTCATCCCCGGCCCGGCCCCGGACCAGGGCGGCGGACATGTACCCCACCACGCTGGATTGATCCCCGGTGGCCTGGCCGGAATGAGCCAAGGCCAGCACGTCGGCCCGGCCCGCGCCCAGGGCCTTGGCGGCCATCATCACCGCCACCAGCGGACCGCCGCCGCAGGCTTCCACCTTGCCTTCCGACAACGCCCGGTGGAGCGCTTCCGGGTCCATTTTCTTCACCAGGGCCGCCAGTTCCCCGTCCATGGCCTCGGCTTCCTTATCGGTCAGAAAATGGGATAGGTCGGTGGAACAGATCAGACGGACCCCCGGGTCCCGGCCGATGTCGGCCAGAATCCGGCCCAGAGCCCGGCAGGTTTCCAGGTCCATGGACCCCATCAGGATGGGCACGATCCGAACGCCGGGGCGGATGGTCTGAAGAAAAGGAACCTGGATTTCCAGGCAGTGTTCCACATCGAAAACCCTCGGGTCGGATTGGACCATATCCCCGCCCGATTCCTGGATCCGGCGGACCAGATTCTGGTCCACAGCCGCGGTTCCCAGGGGGGTCTGGTACGGCCTGGGGTCCACGGCCACGCCCGGGAACCGGGATCGGTGGCTGGGCCCCACCACGATGGCGGTGGTGAAGGGTTCCTTGGCCAGCCGGGCGTACCCGAATCCGGCGGTGGGGCCGGAATAGGCGTATCCCGCGTGGGGGACCACCAGGGCGACCAGCGCCCCTGGATTCCCGGCCGGCGGTTTAGCGGCGTTTAAAAATTCCTTCACCTGCCGGCTCAAGACCTCGCCCGAGGCGTCGTACCACGTGCCGGCCAGGATGGACGGCCGCACCGTCGCGGCCGGTTGATCCGAACCGGCCGCCCAAGCGAGACCGGGCGTCCCCAACATCAGAGCCGCCAGCAAAACGGCCCGGAACAACGTGATCGGCATACCTCTTCTCCCCTGGAGATGGTGGATGATTCCCATTTTAACACAATTTCGGGGAGGCTTCAGGGAAGGACGACGCATCCGTTCCGTCCGAGGCGGCGTGGGACGAGCCCCAGGTTTTCCGTGGGGCGGAACCGAGCTTTCAGAATAAAAGGAAGAAATTCACATTTCATATACATTCAAATCCATCCGCATTCCTTCCCTTTAAGCTGACAAAAGACGGCGATGAACGACAGCTCATTAACTGATTGACCAATCAATGCGGCGGTGCTATGGTGACCAACGCCTGGGAAATCCCCAGGGTTCATCCTACAACCCCGACCCCAACCGGAGGTGCGCCGCCATGGGCCTAAGCTATTTCCAAAGAAACGACCGGGATGCCCGTTTCGTCCTCTTTGAATACCTGAACCTGGACCAACTGCTGAAGTACGACGCCTTCAAGGATTTCAGCCGGGACGATTTCAGCATGATCCTGGACGAAGCGTACAAGGTGGCCCGGGACGTGATCGGCCCCACGCTCAAGGACGGCGACGAACAGGGCCTTAAATACCTGGACGGCGACGTGATTACTCCGGATTCCTTCAAGGATTGCTGGAAAGTATTGGCCGAAAACGGTTGGCTGGCCATGCAGGTGGGACCCGAATATGGCGGCCAGGGCCTGCCTCAACCCGTGGCCTGCATGGTGCACGACTTTTTCAATGGCGCCAATATGTGCATGGAGATCTATACCGGCCTTTGCGCCGGCGCCGGCCATCTGATCGAATCGTACGGCACGGAAGAAGACAAAGCCCTGTTTGTCGAAAAAATGTATTCCGGCGTCTGGGGCGGCAGCATGGGCCTGACCGAACCGGACGCCGGGTCCGACGTGGGCTGGCTGAGGTCCAAAGCCACGCCCGACCCGTCGTCGGGCAACCCGCGTATCTACAAGATCGAAGGGACCAAGCGGTTCATCAGCGGCGGCAACCACGATCTGACGGAAAACATCATCCATCTGATGTTGGCCCGGATTGAAGGCGCTCCGGCGGGGACCCGGGGGGTGAGTCTCTTCATCGTGCCGAAAATCTGGGTGAATCCGGATGGTTCCCTGGGCGAACCCAACGATGTGTTCTGCGGCGGGTTCGAACACAAAATGGGCCTTCACGGGTCCGCCACCTGCACTCTGAATTTCGGGGAAAACGGCCGGTGCCGGGGCATTTTGCTGGGCGAACCCAACAGCGGCATGGCCAAGATGTTCCAGTTGATGAACGAAGCCCGGATGGGCACCGGCAACCTGGCTCTGGGCGTGGCCGCCAGCGCGTACGACACGGCCCGGCTCTATGCCCGGGACCGGATTCAGGGCCCGCCCTTCACCGACAGGAAAGCCGACCGTGTGCCGATCATCCGTCATGAAGACGTCCGCCGGATGCTGATGACCCTGAAAAGCGGCACCGAGGCCATGCGGGGCATGCTGGCCAAGCTTTATTTCCTGGCCGACGTGGCCATGCACGAACCCGATCCGGCCAAAAAGAAGGCGGCCGAAAACCAGTTGGACCTGTTTACACCCCTGGCCAAGGCGTACTGTTCGGATTTCGCCTATGAATTGACTCGGGAAGCCATCCAGGTAATGGGCGGCGCCGGGTACTGCCGTGAATATCCGGCGGAACAATACGCCCGGGACATCAAGAGCGCCTCGATCTACGAAGGCACCACGTACATCCAGAGCCTGGACCTGGTGGGCCGGAAGCTGATGATGGAAGGGGGCCGGGTGTTCGGCGGGTGGCTGGACGAGATCAAAACCTTCGCGGCGGCCCATGCCGGGGACAAGGATTTCGGTCCGGATTTCGGGCTCTTGACTCAGGCCGCCGACGTGGTGGCCGAATACGCTCAGCGGTACATGGGCTATTTCGCGGACGGCCGCCTGGCCCTGATTCCGCTGTCCTCCACTCGTTTTCAGGAATGCATGGCCGAAACCCTGCTGGCACAAATCTCGTTGGAGATGGGGCTGTTGGCCAGGGAGAAAAAGGCCGGCGTGGAAGAGGGATCAGCCGACGCCCTGTATTACCAGGGCAAGATCGCTTCGGCCCAGTATTACTGCCGGAACATTCTGGTCAACGTCTTCGCCCGGCAAAAGTCCCTGGCCCTGGAAGACACCTCGGCCTTGGATATCCCGGAAGAGGCGTTTATCTAGTGACAAGTCACGCATTAACTGGTGGTAGGCGTATCGCCGGATCAAGGCCAAGGCGGCCACTATTTTCCGGCACTTGAAACGTGACTTGTCACTAGAATCCGTCTCAAATGCTCTTTGGCATCGGATTCGGTGTCGGGGACCGGAATCCAATCCTTGAAATACAAAATGTATTCCTACGATTGGCTTCCGGCCCCTTCCTCGCCCCGGATCGGCGGTCTATCGCCGAGGGGGTCAGGACTTCACCTCATCGGTTTCATCGGGCCGGGAAACGGGACGGGACTTGGAAGGCCGGTGCGAAAGATCGTAATAGATCGAACCGATACCCTTGGGAATGTTGGGCAATACACCGGTCGTCCATTTGAAGCACATGGGCAGCATGGCCAGAATCGCCAGTCCGCCGTAAAACAACGCCAGCGGCCAATAAAGCCGGTGGCTGGTAAAAAAGGTGTGACTGACCCAATGACCGATAAAGAACCCCCAAGGCTGATAAAAGCGGATAATCCCGGCCAGGAACAAGGTATTGATGGTGATTCCCAGAACCCCCCAAGTAAAAAAACGGAACAACCACCCCTGGTTGTCGTAGAAATACCGGGCCAGGGACGTCAATTGGCTGATGGTGGCGATAACCAGGCTGTTGATGAAGGTAATCAGCAATAGATCGGTGTTCAGTTTCCAGAAGGTGTGATCGAAAAAATCCCGGATGCCGTCGGTCGCGTCGCTGAAGTACTGGGCGAACCGGATCCCCATGCCGGTTTCCGAGTACCCCGTCCACATGGTAAACGTGGCGTAAATAACCAGAAACATCAGCCCCCAAATGGTAGCCGCGGCCATCAGGAGTTGAATGGTCAGCGATACCAGCCGGGTCATCCAACCTCGGACCGCTCCCCCAAAACCAACCGAAGAATCGTCAAAGGAATCGTCGTTCATATGGCCTCACTCCAAATATTAGGATCCCCAATGATCCCGTTTTTTTCAATGGCGCCCGACTATTTTCTTGAGTCCATCCAATTAAAAATCCCAAATAGTACGAAGCGCCCAAGGGCCTAAAACCCGCCCGCGCCGAGCCATTTTACCGGCAGGACATGCGGGCTTTTTTCAAAATGCTTTTGATCTTCTCCAGTTCCGGCAGTTTCAACCGCTGGGCGTCTTTCAACGACCGGCACAAATGCTTCCTGGCCTCGATCTGATCGGTCTTCCGGCCGCGAAGCAGCATGGCCAGAGCCATATTGACTCGGGCCGTCAAAAGCGAACGTTCATCACCCAGTTTTTCAAACACCGGAAGTTGTTCTTCCCGGCGGATGCGGACCGCCTCGTTTAACTCGGC
>JAGVGV010000525.1 GCA_020056895.1 Deltaproteobacteria bacterium | reverse complement strand
CCGCCAACCGGCCCACGGATTCCATCTTCTGGGCGTGTATCAGTTGTTCCCGCAGCTTTTCCCGTTCCTCCTCGGCCCGCTTACGCAGAGTGACATCGGTGAAGATGCAGGCGAATTGGCCCTCGGCCGGCCGAAAGGCGGCGACGTCGTAGTGTTTTTTCAAGTCGGCGGAATAATTATTGAAGAATACGGGTTCCCCCGTCAGGGCCACGCGGCCGTAGATATCGATCCATGATCGTTCCAGGCCGGGCAGAACGTCCAACACGGTCCGGCCTACGATCTCCCGGGCTTTCAGTCCCGTCAACCGTTCAAAGGCCGGGTTCACGTCCAGGAACCGGTAATTGACCGGTTGGCCGTTTTCATCGAGGATGATGTCGTGCAGCGCGAACCCATCCAGCATTTCCTGGAACAGGGTTTGGTATTTTTCTTCGGCTCGTTTTCGTTCGGTGATGAACCGGGCCTGCTGCACGTTTTGGTACGCGGCGGTGGAAAGCTGGCTGGCCAGGGTGAACAGGGCCTGGGCCACGGCTTCGAACCGTGCCCGGGGCATGATGGGGACGTCATTAAAGGCCGCGATGGCCTGTTCTTCGTCCAGCCCGATCTCCCGGGCATAGGCCCGGATCCGGTTCTCGTTTTGGGTTTCATCGCGCACCTGGCCGATCAGCCAGTTGGCGATATGCCGGCCGCCCACGGAGATGCTGGCTCCGGCGTCCCACAACCCGCCGCTCAGGCAGAGCTGAATGATGGGACCGGAGGGGTTGTGGCGGCCTAAAACGGCGTCGGATTGGTAGCAGTTGGCCCGTCCCTTTTCGGTCCCCCGGATCAGGTCCTGGCAAAGCCGGCAAAAACCGCTGGGTTTGGTGATGGGGGCGCCGTCCGGGAGGGTGATGATCGAGGCCACGCCGGTGGCTTGAGCGAACTGATCCTGCAGCCGCTGCAAGTCCTCAATGTTGAACAGCGCCTCGAAATCGATGCCGTCCGCCCGATCCAAAGGCTGAGTAAGAGCCAGGATTCTTTTTTCCAGGGCGGTTTCCATCCGGATGCGGTCGGTGATGTCCCTCGCGGCGGCGTAAATCATCGAGCCCTTGGGGTACGACCGCCATTCGATCCACCGGTACGAACCGTCCTTGTGCCGGTACCGGTTGATGAAGTCGATCACTTCTTCCTGGGACGCCAATTGAGCTACGGCGGCCAGGGTTTGTTCCTGGTCTTCGGGATGGACGAAATCCAGGAACCGTTGGCCTTGAAGTTCATCTAGAGTATACCCCAGGGTTTTTTCCCATTCGGGGTTCAGCCGCCGAAAATAGCCATCGGTATCGGCGATGCACAACAGGTCCAGGCTCGAAGAGAAATAACGGTCGAGTTCGGCGCTTTTTTCCTTCAGCTCCGTTTCCGCCTTTTTCCGTTCGGTAATCACTTCGAACAAGGCGATAAAGTGATCTTTTTGGGGGCGGTACAAGGAAAGGGAGAGCCACATATCCATGGCTTTCAGGTAGTATTCGAATCGTTCGGGGGCGCCGGTCCGGGCCACCCGGCTGAAGGCCGTGAACATTTCGGGATCGGATTCCCGAATACCGGGCACCACTTCGGAGACCCTGCGGCCGACCACGTTTTTCAGGCCCGTAAGAGATTCAAAGGACGAGTTGACCGTCAGGTATTCCAGGTCAACGGGGTCGTCCCCATCGAAAATCATGCGGCAGTACGCGAACCCATTGAGCATATGTTCGAATAGAAACCGGTAGTTTTCTTCGCTTTCCTTGAGGGCTTCCTGGGCGGCGGTTCGGTCCTTGTCCAACCGGACCAGTTGCAGGGCCATTTCCAGGGTGATCCGGAGGTCCCGTTCGACAAACGGTTTGACCAGGTATCCCAAGGGATAGGCAAGGCGGGCTTTTTCCAGGCGGACCGTATCGGCATACGCGGTCAGAAACACGGTGGGGATGCCCCATTGTTCGCGGATGACCGCGGCCGCTTCTATGCCGTCCATTTCCCCCCGGAGCACCACATCCATCAGGACCAGGTCCGGTTTAAGGCTTTCGGCCAGCCGTACGGCCTCCTCGCCGGATTGGGCGGTTCCGGCGGCCGTATACCCCATACCCTGAACCTTGGCTTCCAAATCCGCGGCCACCAGGGCTTCGTCTTCGACAATGAGGATGTGGACGGCGGCGGGCTCCTGAACAACGGTCATGATGGTGACTCCAAGGGCCGGAGATACCCAGAGGGTACGGACCTGTAATAAGGGTATCACCGAGAAAGAATGCTTTTTGTTCTTAAAACGTATCCCAATATCAGGGTCGAGGCAAGCCGGGCCCCTGTTTGTTCCGGCGCCCGATGGACGTGGGGTGGAGATTCGTTATAAATATACTGTAATTCGCAAAAAAAGGAAGGTGGTGGTCCGTCCCGCTTCCCCCACGGAGGGGAAGGCGGGATGGCCGGACCCCGGGGCCGGCTGGACCGGCCCAGCGGGGTTATTTATCCAGTTCGAAGGCGTCGTGCAGGGCGCGGACGGCCAGTTCCGTGTATTTCTGGGTGATCACGCAGGAGATTTTGATCTCCGAGGTGCTGATCATCCGGATATTGATGCCTTCGTTGGCCAGGGTTTGGAACATCTTGGTGGCCACGCCGGCGTGGGTGCGCATGCCCACGCCCACGATGGAGATTTTGGCGATGTTGTCATCCCCCAGCACCCGTTCGGCGCCGATTTCTTCGGCCACTTGAGTGATTAGGGCCATGGCCTGCTGGAAGTCGGTTTGGGGTACGGTAAAGGAAAAGTCGGTGTTCCGGCCTTCCTGTCCGGCGCTGGTGTTCTGAATAATCATATCCACCACGATACCCGCGTCGGAAACGGCGCCAAGAATTTTGGCGGCCATGCCGGGCATGTCCGGCACCTTCAAAACGGTGATGCGGGCTTCGTTTTTGTTGTATGCGACGCCGGAAACGATCCGGTCTTCCATCGCCTCTTCCTCCTCGCTGATGATGGTGCCAATTTCGTCCTTCTGGGAATGACGCACGTGGATGCGTACGCCGTAGCGCATGGCGAATTCGATGGACCGGGTTTCCATGACCTTGGCCCCGGCGCTCGAAAGTTCCAGCATCTCCTCGTAGGAGACGTGCCTCATCTTGCGGGCCTTGGGATGGAGATGGGGGTCGGTGGTGTATACGCCGTCCACGTCGGTGAATATTTCGCACACTTCGGCCTTCAGGGCCGAAGCCAGGGCCACGGCCGTGGTATCGGACCCGCCCCGGCCCAGGGTGGTTACGTCACCCGAACCATTGATGCCCTGGAAGCCGGCGACCACCACGATCCGGTTCTGGTCCAGTTCGTTTTGGATCCGAACGGGATCGATGCCGGTAATGCAGCTTCGGCCGTGGAACTCATCGGTTTCGATCCGGGCCTGAAACCCCAGAATCGAGACCGCCTCCACGCCCTTGGCCTGGCAGGCCAGGCCAAACAGGGCCACCGACTGCTGCTCGCCGGTGGAAATCAGCACGTCCACTTCCCTCAGGTTGGGTTCGGGGGACATTTCATGGGCCAGCCGGAGCAGCCGGTCGGTTTCGCCGGCCATGGCCGACAATACCACCACCATCTGGTTGCCTTGATGCTGGCGGGCGATCACCTTGTCCGCCACCCGGCGGATCAACTCGATACTGCCGACGGACGTGCCGCCGTATTTTTGAACGATCAACGCCATAACGAGCCTCTAAACCCCTGTTCGGGCGATCGGCCCCGGGGGCGCGGTTGAAAAAAAACCCCCAGGGAAAGGTATAAGCCGATCATCGGCCGGTTCCGGGGATGGTATTCCCGCGAAGCCGGCGCCTTTCGCCCCTATTTCCATTTTCAAATCAGGCGTTTTCTCGGTCGGCTTCGCGCCGCCGCGTTTCCGTCCCGATCAGGAAACGGACTTACTGGATCAAGGAAGATACCAGCCGTTCGAATTCAGGTCCAAACCCCTTGACCACCGCGATCCGTCCGCCGTGGGCATCGGGTTCCAGATGCACTTCAATCCGCGCTTCGGGCAGGATCCCCGCCAGCCGGTCGGCCCATTCCACCGCCGCCACGCCGCCTTGGTCAAAATATTCATCCAGGCCGGCGGCCAGAAATTCATCGGCGTCCAACCGGTACGCGTCCAGGTGAAACAGCGTGATCCGCCCCGGGTATTCATGCACCAGGGCGAAGGTCGGCGAAGACACCCCGTCCAAGTCCGCGACCTCGAGCCCTCGGGCCAACCCTTTGGTCAAACAGGTTTTTCCCGCGCCTAAGTCTCCGTACAGGGCCACCACGTTTCCGGGCGCCAAAAGCCGGCCCAGGGTTTCGCCCAGGGCTAGCGTTTGTTCGGG
>JAGVGV010000515.1 GCA_020056895.1 Deltaproteobacteria bacterium | reverse complement strand
TTTTTATAGTCCGGGAGTTCGCAGAGCGCCAAGTGGTTCAGGTCCAAGGGTTCGTAGTAAACGCCCCGGCCGGCCGTCCGGACCACGAGGTCCAGCACCGGGCCGGTTTTTTCCACACGGGCCAGAACTTCGGCCGAACCAGGATCCGGCGGTGATCCGTTCGGGCCTCGGGGGTGCGGTCCGGCGGCGCCAAGCGCGGCCCAGGCGGCTTCGTATTGGATGAAGGCATTGGCGTCATCCGCCGGTTGGGGCGGTAAAAGCTTCCGGGCGGATAAAACCGCCTGATCCCGGACCATTGCGGCCCGTCGGTCCGCCTGGTTGTCCAGCCAGGCCGCGGTCAACCCGAAGCCGACCAGGCCCGCCGCGGCCCCGCCCATCAGCCAGGCTTTGGACCACAGCCGACTCGAACCCAGCCCCTTGGCCTTCCGATTTCCCAAAAACAAAACAACCAGAGCGCCGGCCAGATACACTCCCGTTAAGGCAAGGAAATATCCGAACACCCAATCCGGCCGGAAACCGCTGGCCCACAAAAGAAACGCCGATCCGGCGAAGGGACCGATCACGGCCAGCGTGCCCAGAACCATCAGGCCCGGAGCCAGCCGCCGAAGAACCGGGTTGCGGATGGGCGTCACCAGGGCCATGACCAGGGCCAGAACGGTCCAAGCGGTCGACAGGGCCGTGATCGAAAGGAGAAGAGGACCCCAAAAGGTTGTAAACGTCATTCAACTTCATTCCTGTCGGCCGGTTCAATCCTTCACCACGAAACGGATGGGCTGGGGCGGGTCCCCCGATTTCATGGGGGCCGACCCGGCGCTGGACAGAACCAGGCCTTCGTTGGTGGTTTCCATTTTAAAAGGACTCCCGGTATAGGGGTCCACCGAGGACCCGGCCCAGGCCAGGGATTCGATATCCTGGATCCGGTCCGGGTACTTGCCATGGGTTTTCACGTACAAACGCAGGGCCAGGGCCAGGCCGGCCAAGCGGCGGCGGGCGTCGCCTTCGGCCACTCGTTCATGAAAGCGGTTTATGTCGATCATGGCCATGGCGGTCAGCAGCCCGCCTTTGGGGGATTCCAGGCCGTTTCCGGATGGGGCCGCCTGTTTGCGCAGCACCCAGTAAGGCTGGCCGGCATCCTCTTCCATTCGCCGAACTTTTTCCTCGAGCGATTGGAAATCGGCCGGCAGCAGAAACACTCGCCAGAACAGGAGCGCGGCCGGAGCTCCGAAACCCGTGGCCAGGCTGTCATCCATCCCCAGGGCGACCATGGGCGAAAACACATCGGCCGAATCCGGGGTTCCTTGGCCCAGTTCGGCCAGAGCCTGCCGGAGAGCCGCCGCTTCCATGTGGACGGCTCCGGTCAGCCCGGACGCTAGGGCCGGCCTTGGGTTTTGGACGCGCTCCCGGATCAGGGTTTCCTCCGGAACGGCGGGTAAAACGGTTTCCAGGGCCATAACCCTGGTTTTGTCCAGACTCACGGCCGCCATCACCGTAATCATCGTTGGCCAGGAATTCAGCCGGTCGGCCATATCGGCCAGAACGTCCAGATCGGCCAGGGCCCCTTCCGGGTCGTGGTTCCTCGCCTTGGATTGAGCGGATAGCGCCAAAAGATTCCCCAACGTTCGTGTTTGGGAAAACGGGGGGAGGGGGGAAGCGATCAACCGATGGAGGTCCACGTCCAGGTGATACCCCGGTTGGCCGACCGCGGTTCTCAAGGCCTCCAGCGCGGGTTTCTGGGTTTCGAGGAAGCCGTCCACGTCTGCCGGCGAAGCCGACATCAATCCCGCCCAATCCTTGTACCGAAACCAGGCCGGAAGTTTTTCTTCCGGACCCATGGCCTGGTACGCCCGGTCAAACCCCTCCCGGACGTTTTTTCCGGGACCCGGCACGGGTGGCAGGAGACGGAAAGCATCCAGGGTGGCCCGATGGTAGATCGTAGCCGCCTTCAACCGGACCTCCAGGTCCTTGTGGGTCAACAACCCCAGAGTCAACAGCAGCAAAAGGCCGAACCAGACGGCCTTGGTCCGGGCGGCCGGAGCCGATTCTACGGGGGCTGGTGGAACCCGCCAGGTTTTGCTGAAAATACAAAAAGCGCCCACCAGGTACAGGCTGGTCAGCGAAACCATGTACGTGGCGAACCAAAGGGGCTCGATGCCTTCAAGCCGGATCATCACCCCCAGGGCCGTGGGAGCCCCCAGAAACAATCCGGTCAGAGCCAGGGTGAACACCGGCCAAAGGCGGCGTCGCCAGGGGGTGGGCCGATGCGCCGTCCCCTGGGCCACGGCGGCCAGAAGCATCAAACAGGCGGCCAGGGCGGCCACGAAAATCGCCGTGTACCCCAACATCCCAGTGCTCCTTTATCGGGTGGTTTCGCGGATCAATACCCGATCTTGGAAAGAATCTCGCTGGTCCGCGCCAGGCGGCTGATGAGGGTTTTGGAAAAAACGCGGTAAAACATAAGCTGCGCGCTCATGGACATTCGGTCCAGAATGGACGCGCTCATGCGCATCAGCACCGTATCCGTGGCCGCCAGAATGCTGGCCGTCCGGCGTGTGTTGCCCAAATACGCCATTTCGCCGAAGCAATCCCCGGGCTTGAGCATGGCCAGAATCTGGCCTTTTTTGCGCACCACCACCTCGCCGGAAACCAAAATGTAAAAACTGTCGTCCATTTCCCCTTCGGCGATGATGGTGGACGACGCCGCATGGCGGACCCAACTGGTGTCCTTGACCACCTCGGCCAGTTCGCTGGAGGAAAAATCCTTGAAAAAGCTTATTTTTTTCAAGGAATTCAGTTTTTCCTCCTGGTTGATTTCCTGGGTGATGTTCCTAAGATGGTCGAACGAAGCGATGAGTTCCTGGGCCACCTGGCCGCCGTTCGCGTACCGCCGGTTCAAATCCTTTTCCAGGCACCGGGCCACGATCCGTTCCAGGGATTCCGGCACGTCGCTCCGGACCGATTTCAGCTTTTTAGGCTCTTCGCTGGTTACCTGGTAAAACAGGGCCACGTCCGAATCGGCTTCGAAAGGACGTTCACCGGCGACCAATTCGAACAACAGGACGCCCAGGGAATAAAGGTCGGACTGAGGCGTCACGTTTTCCTTGCGAAGCTGTTCCGGCGAGGCGTACATCAGCGAACCGGTCAGGTTCATGCCGGATGTTTTTTTTTCGGTATCCTGGAACACCGCGATGCCGAAATCGGAAATTTTGGCCACGCCCAGGGATGAAAGCAGGATGTTGCTGGGCTTGATGTCCCGGTGAATCACGCCCTGCTGGTGGGCGTAATCCAGGGCCTTGGCGCACTGGAAGGCGGCGTTGATCACCTTGCCCAAAGGCAATAGGCTGTTCTTGCTGGTATATTTTGAAAGATTGGGGCCGTCCACGTATTCCATCACCAGGTAGCTGGATTCCCGGTCCACGTGGGCGTCGAACATCTGGACGATGTTTCGGTGCGTCAGCTTGCCGGCGGTTCGTGCTTCGTTAAAAAAGACGGACTTGTAGACTTCGAACTCCCCCGCGTCCGAAGGCGGGGGGGTGAGCGTGGTCTTGATGGCCACGTCCCGGTCAATGAAGGGGTCCCGGGCCAGGTACACCACGCCCATTCCACCCCGCCCCACTTCGTTGGCGATCTGGTACCGGCCGATGGTCTTGGGCATGGTCCGCATGGCGCCCCTTTTCCCTCCGGGTCCCGTTCTTTACCGGGATATTCAAAAAGTGAGAAACGGAGCTAATTGTATAATAAAATCGCCTTGGGACGCAAGTCCGGCCGGACGGCGGGGCGATGCCCAAGCGCGGGAAAACAAGGAAGGCCGGGAGGTGATGATCCACCAAACAGGCTATAATAACAGGAAAAAAAGCTCTCGTCCTTGACACCGGCCGCCCCGGGCTTAACTTTTAACCCGGGGCGGCCGCCCTTTTCGAGTGAATCCGATTGCCCTGGAAGGCGTGGACCATGATGAACTTTGATCCTTACGAAACCCTGGGCGTTAAAAAGGATGCCGGGCCGGACGACATCAAGAAGGCCTACCGCAAACTGGCTCGGAAATACCATCCGGACGTGAACCCCGGGGACAAGGATGCCGAAGACCGGTTCAAACGCCTTTCCGAGGCGTACGACATTTTGGGCGACCCGGAAAAGAAGAAGGAATACGACCGATTGGGTCAGCAGTCCTTTTATGAACAGGCCTTCGGCGGTTCCGGGTACCAGCGGCCGGACTTCAATCAGGGTTTTTCTTTCGAAGACCTTTTCGGGGATATTTTCAGCCGTCGGGGAGGCTCTTCGGCGGGGTTTGGCGGACTCCGGAGCGGATTCGGCGGCCCTAGGAAGGGCGGCGATCTGACCTACCGGCTGACCATCGGCTTCAAGGACGCCCTGTTGGGCACGGACATCCCCCTCGAGTTCGACCGGGCCGTCCCCTGCGAAACCTGTCAGGGCCAGGGCGTGGACTTGGGGTCCCTGCCGGTCTGCCCGGCCTGCCAGGGCCAGGGACGAACCTCCCTCAAGCAGGGCAAGTCCACGGTGATGACCACCTGCCGGACCTGTGGCGGGAGCGGCCGGAGCGGGTCGGCCCGGCCTTGTTCGGTCTGCGGGGGTACGGGCGAAAAGAGCCAAAGGGAAAAAATCCGGGCCCGGATTCCGGCCGGGATCGATTCCGGCCAAAAAATCCGTTTGGCCGGCAAAGGCCAGCCGGGGCTCCAGGGGGGGCCTCCTGGTGACCTGATCCTGGAGATCGACGTTACACCGGACCCTGTTTTTACTCGCCAGGGGAACGATCTGCATTTGGAAACCCCGCTCACCCTGTTCGAAGCGGTTCTGGGGGCCAAAATCCAGGTGCCCACCCCCACGGGGCGGGCCAGCCTGACCATTCCTCCCGGCGCCCAAAACGGCGCCCGATTCCGGCTGAAGGGCCAGGGCGTCCCGGCCGGTAAGGACAGGCCCGCCGGCGACCTGTATGTGACCCTCAAGGTGATTCTCCCTCGGGAAATCGGGGATTCGGCCCGGAACCTTTTTGAACAGCTAAAGTCCATGGTCCCCATGGACGCCGGACGGAACTAAAGCCATGACTCCGATGCTGTTGACCCTTACCGAAGTGTCCCGCCGGCTGGGCGTTTCCCCCCGCACCATCCGCTTGTACGCCGAAGAAGGCTTCATCCAGTTGGAACGATCCGGCGGCCGCTGCCGGATGGGGCCCGCCGAAATCGAGGTCATCGTCACCATCGAGCGACTGAAGCGCGATCTGGGCGTCAACCGGTCCGGCGCGGGCGTGATCCTGGAAATGCGCCGCAAAATGGACGAACTGGCCGCCCGTTTGGAAGCCATGGAGCGGGAATTCGATGAACGGTTGGCCCAGGCCCTGGAAAGCCAGCGTCGGCGGTTGAACCCGCCTCTGGCGCCCACCGGCCCCCGAGCCGTGATGATCGTGACCGAAGAGGAATGATGCCAATTCGCGCTCGGCGGAGCCGGAACGTGCGATAATCCTATGAGAATCCATAGGGGCGAGGCGGGTCTCGCCCTCCGATGGAGTTGATTCCGACAACCGGCGTTCGGCGACACCTCATCCATGGAACCCGGCCTGCCCATTCGCGGCCCCGCCCCGGGTTCAAGGAGCTTTTCGTGTTCGGCAATCTGATCCTGTTCCTGGTGGTTCTGCTGGTCTATACCGTCCATGCGCCCGAAGGATCGGGAACGCTGGACGTATGGTCCCGTCTGAGCCTCAATCTGGTGTTCGTCTTCGCGTTTGGCCTGACGCTCCGGATGCTCTTCGGCCGGCTGAGCCGCCGGATTGAAGCCGGCCGTCTGTTCTCCCCCAGCCTGGCATACCACCGCCTGCTTTTTTACGCTTCGATCCTGGCCGCCATCCATTTCTCTTTGGCGGTGTATGTTTTTGAACTGAAAAACCTTTTGGTATCCCTGCCTTGGGTGGGACGGTGGGAAACCGGCCGGAACCTTTTGGGCCTGGGCTGGTTCACCCTGCTTATGGTTTTGGTCTGGTCCGAATCGTACCCGGTGTACCGCCGGATCCAGGCCAGCCGGTTGGCTCGGCGGCGGTATGTGCTGGGCCAGCTTCGGTTCAACCTGCCCGTGGTTCTGCCATACCTCCTGTTGACCCTTCTGGGGGATCTGAAGAACCTCTTGCCTCCGGACGGGGTCCGGGCCTGGCTGGATTCATCCACCGGCGAAACGATTTCGCTGTTCGTATACCTGGTCGGGCTCTCCGTTTTTTTTCCGTTGATCATCCGTCCGGTGTGGGGCTTGGTTCCGCTTCCGCCTGGGGAACGGCGGGACTTCATTCTGGACTTCATGAACCGGCATGGGTTCCGGTGCCGGGAAGTGATGAACTGGCCCTTGTACGAGGGGGAAGGCCTGACCGCCGGGGTGATGGGTCCGGTGGCCCGGTGGCGGTTCCTTTTGGTGACGGAAGGGCTTTTGAGGGTGCTCGACGACGAAGAACTAACCGCAGTACTGGCTCACGAACTGGGCCACGTGAAAAAACGGCATTTGTGGTTGTACCTGGGCTTCGTTCTGGCCATGATCGTGCTGACGTCGTACCTGGCCGGAGCCTGGACCTTGGCCGTGCTGTATTTCGGATGGCCTTTGGACTGGCTGGGCGCGGCTCCGGCCGGCGGATCGGACCCGGTATCCACTTTGGCGGCCACGGTCTTGTACGGCTTGTTCGTCGTGGGGTACATCCGGTTCATTTTCGGCGCGTACATGCGGCATTTCGAGCGCCAGGCGGATTTGTACGCCTTCCGTATGACCGGGACGGTGGACGGCCTGATCCGGTCCTTGGAAAAAATTGCCCGGCTGTCCGGCCAAAGCCGGAACGTGCCGTCGTGGCACCATTTTTCCGTGGCTCAGCGGGTGGATTTTCTGGAACGGTGTCGGCGGGACCCCGGCCTGGCGGACCGCCACGACCGCCAGGTCCGGTTCATGCTGGCCGGGTACGTGCTGGCCGTTCTGGCCATCCTGGCCGGCGGCTGGGCGTTGGCGACGCACCAGTCCGTGGAGAAGCGCCTGGTGGCCCGGGCCATCACTCTATTGGAACAAGAAGCCCAAACCGCTCCGCCCGATGCCGGCCGTTTCCGCCAACTGGGAGATTTGTACTATTATTCGGACCACCTGCCCGAAGCGGCCCGGGCCTTTGAAAAAGCCCTGGCCCTGGGACCGGTCGACCCGGAACTGCTCAACAGCCTGGCCTGGACGCTGGCCATCATGCCCCAGTCAACATCCGAAGAACGTGCCCGGGCTTTGGCCCTGGCTCGTGAGGCGGCGACGGTCAAGCCGGCGGCCCATATCCTGGATACCCTGGCCGAGGCCCTGTACGTCAATGGTCACGTTACGGAAGCCTTGGAGGTGATTGACCAGGCTTTGGCTCGCTTGGGACCCGAAGAGGATTCGAATCATTACTTGAAGCAAAAAGCCAAATTCAGGGGCCAGAGAATCGAACCCTGATTTTTCGGTCATCGGCGAACGACGCCCTGGACCCCCCAGGGGCCTTGGGCGGCGTGGTTGACAAATCGGGCCGCGCCTGGTACCCCAAGGAACGGTCCGGCGGCCCTGGAAGACCTTTCCAAACATCCGGTGGATTTTTTTTGCCTTTATCTCCAAGGTGTTAGACCAAAAGGGCGGCGGGCGGCCGTTCACCCGGCTCCGGTCTTTGAAAGGTTTTGGAAGCTCCATGATCTTCGAAACGGATGGACGAACCCCCACCCCGCTGGCGCTCGACTTCGTGCGCCGGAGCGGTTTCGCGGCCTCTCCGGAAGCGGGCGAGGCGGTATGGTCGCCGCTGTCGGGGGATGGGTCCGACCGCCGGTTCGCCCGGGTAAGGGCAGGTAACCAGACGGCGGTGCTGGTGTATGGTCCGGATGCGGCGGAAAACCGGTCGTACGACCAGATCGGCCGGCACCTGTATCAGGTGGGCGCTTTCGGTCCCCGGTTCCTCGCGTCGGACCCAGTCCAAGGTTGGTTCCTGATCGAAGACCTGGGCGACGTGCGGCTTCAGGACCTGGTCCAAAACACCGACGACATCCTGATCCAGGGCCTGTATGACCCGGTGATCCAGCTTTTGGCCGATTTTCATGAGCAGGCCATCCATGGGTTCGACGCCGCCTGGTGCCACCAGACTCCCCG
>JAGVGV010000386.1 GCA_020056895.1 Deltaproteobacteria bacterium | reverse complement strand
TTTGTTTGGTGGAGATGAGGGGGCTCGAACCCCTGACCTCCGGCATGCGAGGCCGGCGCTCTCCCAGCTGAGCTACATCCCCACGAACCGGCACCCTATATACTCCGGCCGGATTGCTCTGTCAAGACCGCTTTCAGGGAATTCGTAATGGTTCCGTCTTGGGGGGGGGCGTTTCTTGAGGTCCGCGGCCCGTTCTGATTCGGCGGCTTTTCGGTCAACCGGTCAGGCCAAACGGCAACAATGCGAATTGATTTAAAATTTTCGTGATACGCATTCCATCCATATAAGTTGACGGCTGATCGCTGAAGGCTGGCAGCCTGAAGGTTGAAGCCGCCGCTTTTCAGAAGGCGCCCCACTCGGCCATGGTCGCCGGTAACGGAAAGTTGCCTTTTTCCTGAAATCCGCTCTTGCCAGGGGGGCTGGACTTTGTTATTTTGGGGCGTTGGCCGGCCAAAAAGGGCCGGCGCCCGACGCCCACCGGTAAGGCTCGCCCTTTTGGCGGAGATGCTCTTTTCCCTTGACAAAGAGCCGGAACTCTGCTGAAAGTATCCGGGTTCATTGATGGCCTTAGGCGCGTAGCTCAGGGGGAGAGCGCTACCCTGACACGGTAGAGGTCAAGAGTTCAAATCTCTTCGCGCCTACCATATATCCTGGGGGTGAACACGACCAGGCCCTGGTCTTACCGATGAAACCGCGAGGCGTCCGGGGGTCCCCTTGGATGCCTTTTGTTTTCCAGCCGTTGGTTCCTCCGGATCGATGCCGATGGCGAAGGGTCCGGGCCAGGGGTTTCCAAAGGTTGCCGATTATGGAAGAGATTCAGGTGGTGGTGGGCGGCGCGGCCCGAACGGTTCCCAGAGGGACCACGCCGGCGGATATTCTGGGGAGTAAGTCCAAGGCCCTGGCGGCCCGTTTCGACGGGCGTCCGGTGGACCTGGATCGGCCTTTGACCGGGAACGGAGCCCTGGAACCGATCGATCCCGGCAGCTCGGAAGCGCTGGAAATTCTTCGCCATTCCACTTCGCACCTCATGGCCGAGGCCGTCCGGGCGCTCTTCCCCGGGGTTAAGGTCTCCATCGGGCCGGCCATCGAGACCGGCTTTTACTACGATTTCGACTACGATAAAACCTTCACTCCCGAAGACCTGCCCCGCATCGAGCGGGAAATGGCCCGGCTGATGAAGCGGAACCACAAGTTCACCCGCCAGGAAATTCCCCGGTCCGAGGCCATTGCCCTGTTCACGGACATGGGCGAACCGTACAAGGTGGAACTCCTGGAGGAACTGACCGACGATACGGTTTCTCTGTATCGCCAGGGCGATTTCGTGGACCTCTGCCGGGGACCCCATATTCCCCATTCGGGCCGGGTGCCGGCGTTCAAACTGTTGAGCGTGGCCGGCGCGTACTGGCGGGGGGATGAAAACCGGCGGCAGCTCCAGCGGATTTACGGCACCGCCTTTTTCACCAAGGAGGAGCTGGACCAGTATCTTCATTTTCTGGAAGAGGCCAAACGCCGGGATCACCGCCGGCTGGGCCGGGACCTGGACCTTTTTTCGATCCACGACGAAGTGGGCGCCGGCATGGTCATCTGGCATCCCAAGGGCGGTTTGCTCCGGATGCTGATCGAGGATTTCGAGCGGCAGGAGCACCTTCGCCGGGGATACCAGATCGTGGTTGGCCCCCAGATTCTCAAGACGGCGCTCTGGGAACGGTCCGGACATTACGACAATTACCGCGAAAACATGTATTTTACGGAAGTGGACGGCATTGGGTACGGCATCAAGCCCATGAACTGCCTGAGCCACATGTTCATTTATAAATCCCGAATCCGCAGCTACCGGGATCTGCCTCAGCGGTATTTCGAACTGGGCGTGGTCCACCGGCACGAAAAATCGGGCGTGCTCCACGGGTTGACCCGAGTCCGGCAGTTCACCCAGGACGACGCTCATCTGCTGTGCCGTCCGGACCAGGTGAACGATGAAATCAAGGGCGTGATCGATCTGGTGATCGACGTGATGAACGTCTTCGATTTCGAGTACGAACTGGAACTGAGCACCCGGCCGGAAAAAAGCATCGGGTCGGACGAGGACTGGGAACTGGCCACCCTGGCTTTGAGGACGTCCCTGGAAGAAAAGGGCCTGCCTTACCAGGTGAATGAAGGCGACGGCGCCTTTTACGGCCCCAAGATCGACATCAAGCTCAAGGACGCTCTGGGCCGGCGCTGGCAGTGCGCCACCATCCAATGCGATTTTACCTTGCCCGAACGGTTCGACTTGACGTACATGGGCGAAGACGGCCAGCGGCGACGGCCGGTCATGATTCACCGGGTTATCCTGGGCAGCATCGAACGGTTCATCGGGGTGCTGGTGGAACATTTCGCCGGCGCGTTTCCGGTTTGGCTCAGCCCGGTTCAGACGATCTTGCTGACGGTTACGGACCGGGCCGACGATCATGCCCGGATGATACTGAACCGGTTGCGGGCCGAGGGTTTGCGGGTGGAAGCGGATTTGCGCAACGAAAAGCTGGGATTCAAGATCCGCGAAGCGCAGCTTCAAAAAATCCCCTATATGCTGGTGTTGGGGGACGAGGAAGTGGAAGCAGGCGGCGCCACGGTGCGGGCTCGTTCCGGTGAAGACCTGGGCTTCCAGACCATCGATGCCTTTATCGACCGGTTACGGCCGGAAGCGGCCCGGCCGCGTTTTGGTTGAAGGATTTAATACGCGGGCGAAGGCTCGGCCCGTAGGTACCGACCGGCCAGCCGTCTCGGCCGAGACGCCGGCCATGCTTGGATGGGCTTCCAAAACCAGGAGGTGGTGGGATTAACAAGAAGCAGAAGGAACCCGTAAAGCGGGTCAACGTAAACCGGATGATCCGGTCGCCCAGAATCCGGCTGATCGGCGCCGAAGGCGACCAGCTCGGCATCATGACCGTGGACGAGGCTATGAGCATCGCCCTGGAACACGGGCAGGACGTGGTGGAAGTCGCCCCCGACGCGGATCCACCGGTCTGCCGGATCATGGATTTTGGCCGGTACAAGTACGAACAGAGCAAGCGGCAACGGGAATCGAAGAAAAAGGCCACGGTCATTCTGATCAAGGAGGTCAAACTCCGGCCGAAGACCGAGGAGCACGACTACCAGTTCAAACTGCGTAACATCCGCAAGTTCCTGGAACAGAAGAACAAGGCCAAGGTTTCCCTGATGTTCCGGGGCCGCGAGATCGCCCACGCCAATCTGGCCCGGGGCATGCTGGACCGCATCGTTACCGATGTGGCCGATCTGGGTGTCGTGGAACAACCGGCCAAACTCGAAGGCCGGTTCATGGTCATGATCCTGGCTCCGAAAGCTTAGGAAAAATACCCCCCGGCGGGCCCTTTTGTCAGGCGCTCCGTCATTTCATGGCGGGGGTGGAGGTTCATATGCCCAAAATGAAGAGCAATCGTGGCGCGGCCAAACGTTTCAAGGTCACGGGCACGGGCAAGATTGTCCGGGCCAAGGCGTATGCCAGCCATATTCTGACCAAGAAAAGCCGTGCGCGCAAGCGGCGTCTCCGCAAGGACGGCGAAGTCGATGCCACCAATTTCGCCCAGGTTCGGCGGCTGTTGCCCTATCTTTAAAAACCGGCCCTTGTTTTTTTTCCGGCCGTCGATTTCCATCCGGCGACCTGGTCCGAGGCCAACACCCTCGGCCTGTATCGGACGCCGTCAAGGTCACGAGTGAGGTTTCGTCATGAGAATCAAAGGCGGCGTCAAAGCCCGCAAACGTCATAACAAGTATCAGAAGATGGCCGAGGGATACCGAGGCGGCCGAGGCCTTCTTTACCGGAGCGTCCGTGAAGCCGTGGAACGCGGCCTGGATTTCGCTTTCCGCGACCGTCGTCAGCGCAAACGGGATTTCCGGAAGCTCTGGATTATCCGCATCAACGCCGCCGCCCGGGAATGCGGCTTGTCGTACTCCCGGATGATGGATGGTCTGAGGAAGGCCAACGTGGATGTGGACCGGAAAATGCTGGCCGATATGGCCGTGATGGACAAGGCGGGGTTCGCCGCCCTGGCCGCGACCGCCAAGGCCGCCGTCGCCTGATCGCCCGGACCGCCGAGGCCCGGGGATTCTGCTTCCCCCGGGCGCCGGAACAGGGCCGGGGCAGTACCGGCGGACGGGTTTGGCCGCCGGCGCGTCGAGCGGATCGTCTCGCTTGGGGCGGGCCATCGTCGGCGGGCATCCAAAGCCTCCATCCCGGTCCCAAAATGTTTTGCATGGCGTGGTCACCCCGCCGGCCCCCAGCATAGGGAAGACCGGTCGGGGATTGGCCTATTTCCCGGACTCCCGCCTTAAAGGGTCCGGACGAAAAGGAGCCACGGGGACGCGATGCCGGAACAGTTGAAAACGGCCTTGAGCGAACTGGCGCGAACGGCTCTAAACGCCCTGAATCTGGCTCGGACCAAAACCGAAATCGAAGAGGTCCGCGTCCGCTATCTGGGCACCAAGGGCTCGGTTTCGGGTCTGATGCGCCAGATGGGCAGCCTGCCCAAAGACGTCCGTCCTCAAGTGGGGGCTCTGGCCAACCGGATCAAGGATGAACTCACCCGGGCTCTGGCCGACCGGCTGACGGACCTGTCCGCTCAGTCCCAAGGTCCCGCTCTGGATGTCACCCTGCCCGGCCGGCGGACCCGGCGTGGCCGGCGGCATCCCATTTCCCGGACCATCGAAGAGATTTTGGGCATTTTCACCCGGATGGGCTTTAACGTGGCCGAAGGTCCGGAAGTGGAAACGGATTACTACTGTTTCGAAGCCCTGAATTTTCCACCCGATCATCCCGCCCGCGACATGCAGGACACGCTCTTCGTTTCCGATAAGGTGGTGCTCCGCACCCATACCTCGCCCATGCAGGTGCGGACCATGGAAGCCCAACGGCCGCCGGTCTGGGTGGTGGTCCCGGGTAAAACGTACCGCCGCGATTCGGACGTAACCCACACCCCCATGTTCCACCAGATCGAAGGTCTGGTGGTCGACCAGGGCATCACCTTCGGCCATCTCAAGGGCGTTTTGACCTCCTTCGTCCACCAGTTTTTCGGGCCGGACGTGCCCGTCCGGTTCCGGCCCAGCTTTTTTCCCTTTACCGAACCTTCGGCCGAAGTGGACATTGGCTGCGTGATCTGCGGCGGCCCGGGTTGCCGGGTCTGCAAGAATTCGGGCTGGCTGGAAATATTGGGATCGGGCATGGTGGACCCCGAGGTGTACAAGTTCGTCGGGTACGATCCCGAACAGGTCACCGGGTTCGCCTTTGGCATGGGGATCGAGCGGGTGGCCATGCTCAAGTACGGCATCGACGACATCCGGCTTTTCTTCGACAACGACCTGAGGTTCTTGAAACAATTCTAGCCCGTCGTCCCGGCGTCCCCTTCCCGGGTCCCTTATGCGGGACCCCCCTGTTTCGGGGACTCCCAGGCGTATTGGGTTTGGCGGGGCGGATCATGCGCGTCAGCTTCAATTGGCTCCGGGAATATGTGAACCTGGACCTTTCCCCCGAGGAACTGGGCCACCGGTTGACCATGGTCGGCCTGGAACTGGAAGAGATCGTCGACCGGTACGCGTACCTGGACCAAGTGATCACCGTGCGGATCGTTGACGCGGCCCCGATACCGGACCCCGAGAACCAGAATTTGACAGTCTGCCGGGTCCATGACGGCCAAGCGGAACGAACCGTGGTCTGCGGCGCTCCCAATGCCCGGCCCGGACTGGTTTCTGCTCTGGCTTTGCCGGGCGCGGTTCTTCCGTCCGGCGACACTATAAAAACCGCCATGAGGAAAGGCCACGAAAGCCAGGGTATGCTCTGTTCGGAAGCCGAGTTGATGATCGGCGCCGAAGCGGGCAGCCTGGTGGAGCTACCCGAAGATACTCCTTTGGGCCGGTCTTTGGCTCAGGCCTTGGGGCTGGCCGACTGGGTGCTCGAAATCGGGATCACCCCCAATCGGCCGGACTGCCTTTCCGTTCTGGGCATTGCCCGCGAAGTGGCCGGCATCCTGGGCGCCCGAGTAAAGTACCCCCGGATCGACCTTCGGGAAGACTCCACTCCGGTCCAGGACTTGGCCGCCGTGGACATTCTGGCCCCCGAACACTGCCCCCGGTACGTGGCCCGGGTGATCCGGGGCGTCAAGATCGGCCCCTCTCCTTTCTGGCTGGTCCACCGGCTGGCGGCGGCCGGCGTTCGGTCCATCAACAACGTAGTGGACGTGACCAACTACGTGCTCATGGAAATGGGCCAGCCCCTTCACGCCTTTGACCTGGATTTTCTGGAGGAAAAGCGCATCGTGGTCGCCCTGGCCCAGGACGGCGACCGGTTCACCACCCTGGACGGCGCCGAACGAACACTGGCCGGAAAC